>NZ_CAJFGT010000015.1:0-37236 GCF_904377885.1 Flavonifractor sp. An112
GAAGAAGGACACGCTTAAGCGTGTCCTTCTTTTTTAGTCATATATAGATTAACAAAATCCTCGAGCCGTAACGGCCCGAGGATTTTTTCTTCTCTATGAAATGTAAGTAAAGAGGACCTTTTGACGGATAGTTTGTGGTATACAAAGAAATTTTTTGCATCGGTGTATGAGAACGTACACCATCCGGCCCTGTGCGCCTATGGGTAGGAGGTGATACTATGATTCAGTTTGATAACCGGTGTATTCCCATTGACGGTGCAATGCTGGCTGGACCTATGAGCTGTTGCTACAGGTGATTTGATATGTGCATGGATAAAAAAGACGGTGGAGACTCCGTCAGATAAGGAGGATAAATCTATGAGCAAATCCATTGTATGCCTGGATCCGGGCCATGGGCCGGGGTGTGTCAACGGCTCCCCGGACGGGAGCTACAAGGAATGTGAATTTACCTGGGACTTGTACACCCGACTGCGGCCTCTGCTGGAGGCACAGGGCATCATCGTGGTAGGCACCCGTAAGCAGGAGAGCGACTATCCCGGTCTCAGCGCCCGGGCCTCGGTGAGCAACCGGGCGGGGGCAGACCTGTTCGTTTCCCTCCACTCCAACGCTGCCGGGAGTTCTGCCCGTGGCTTTGTGGCATTCACCTCCGCGCCCCCGGAGACGGCGGCCCGGAACCGTTTGGCAGCTGCCATCATCAACCGCATCCACGCCGCCGGTGTGGTGCTGTGGGGGAGTGGGCTGGCCCATGAGATGTACACGGTGCTGGCCTCCACCACCGCCCCGGCGGTGCTGCTGGAGTACGGCTTCCACACCAACGCTCAGGACCTGGCCCTGCTGAAGGATACCGCCTACCGGGACAAGCTGGCCCAGGCTACCTGTGCCGGAATCTGCGACTATCTGGGCCTGGAGGTCAAGGAGCCGGACCAGGAGAGCGGACAGCCCAATGAGCCGGACAGCTGGGCCAGGGAGGCATGGAGCAAGGCAGCTGCCGCCGGCATCTTCGACGGCACCCGTCCCCGGGACGGGCTGACCCGGCAGGAGGCCGCCGTGGTGCTGGACCGGCTTGGGCTGCTGCCGGAGAAAGGAGCCTGACATGGAGCACATCAATTCCTTCAAAGCGGCGGTGGCTGCCTTCTGTGCCGCCCTCACCGCCCTATGGGGCTGGTTTGGCTGGGTGGTGGTGGCATGGGTGGGTTGTATGCTCATCGACTACGCCACCGGCTCCGCCGCCGCCCTGCGGGCGGGGGAGTGGTCCAGCAAGACCGCCCGGGACGGCATCTGGCACAAGCTGGGCAGTGTGGTGGCCGTCATTGTGGCGGCTATCCTGGACACGGTCATTGGCCGCCTGTTGGGCAACGTCCCCGGGGTGGAGCTGCCATTCACCTACACGGTGCTCCTCTGCCCCCTGGTGGTGATCTGGTACATCCTCACCGAGGCGGGCTCCATCATCGAGAACGCCGGTGCCCTGGGGGCTCCGATACCGGCTTGGCTCACCAAAATGATTGCGTCCCTGGGAGCCAAGGTGGATCAGGCGGGGGACAACTTGGAGAATTGAATACCGGATAAAAATGCCCTGTGGGCGCCGTTAATACGGCGCCCACAGGGCATTTAGTGTGGATAAAGGGTCAGACCTTGGCCAGCTGACGGCGGAACAGGGTGCGGAAGATCAACCGGACCAGAGGACCGCAGTAGAGCAGCTGCCAAATCAGTGCCATGGGCATATTGCAGCCGAAGGTGTGGACCCAGGTGCCGAAGCTGGGCTCCTTGAACAGCAGAGTGGCAATCAGGCTCATGACCGGGCACATGATGCACACGATCATGGTGGAGATGGCGTAGGTAATGAACTGGGGGCGGTCAGTGGGCCGCATGAAGGAAAAGGCCAGTCTGGTAGCCAGCTTTTCTACCACAAAGAACTCCAAAATAAAGGCGATGGGCGCCATGATGGGCAGCTCATGAAGGGCCAGCAGGAAGGTCTGATTGGTAACGCCGCCGGTATTGAGAGCTACGTTGTAGACGATCATACCGTATACCATGATAACGGCCATGATAATGGTAAAGATCACATTTTGCAGTTTTGTTTTAGGCATTTGGGGTCTCCTCTCCAAACAGTTTGTACAGCAACAAAAAAGGAAAGCAACGAAACGCCCGTCTCGTTACTTTCCTTCACTGCGACTGCCTATTATAGGTTCATTTTAGCATTTTTAAAAGGCTTTCGTAAGCGTTTTTTTGCAGGCAGAGCACACAAAAATGTCTCAACGTGAGCGCTCCTTTTGTCCAAGGTGCATGGTTGACAGCAAAAGGAAATCGCGCTAAAATATTTGTATACAAATTGTTTGGAACAAAACTGTTTGGGGGAGGAGCCATATGGACCGCAGCTTCCACTATCTGTTGATGGCGACGCAATCGCTGTTTCAGCGCAGCGTGATGGCGGAACTGAACGGGTCTGGCCTGACGGCCGGCCAGCCCAAAGTGCTGGACTACCTGGGCCGCCACGACGGCAGCGTACAGAAAGCGATTGCGGCCGGATGCCAGATCGACCCGGCCACGCTGACCGGGCTGCTCAACCGCATGGAGGAAAAGGGCCTGATCCGGCGCTGCAATGAGGATGGCAACCGGCGGTCCCTCCACGTCTATCTGACAGAGCAGGGATGGGCCAAACAGAGAGAGGTGCGCCAGACCATGGAGCGGCAGTCGGAGGTAGTACAGGCTGGACTGAGCGAGGAACAGCGGGCTCAACTGCTGGACTGCCTCTACAAGGTGTGCGCGAATATGACCGATATGGAGGGTTTGCAGTGAGCAAAGCAGAGCTGGTCCGGAGATATGTGTTGTTTTTATTCGGACTGTTCGTCAATTCTCTGGGGATCGCCCTGACCACCAGAGCCAACCTGGGCACGTCGCCCATTACCAGCGTCCCCTATGTGCTGAGCATTCGGTTTCCCCTGTCACTGGGGATGTTTACCCTGTTTTTCAGCCTGCTGTTGATTGCCATTCAGCTGATTATCCTGGGGAAGCGTTTTCCCAAGCAGTTTTTGCTTCAGCTGCCGGTGATCCCTATCTTTTCTGTATTCATCGACCTGTCCATGGCGCTGTTCTGGTTTGTGGACCCCCAGACCTATCCCGCTAAAGTCTGCTCGCTGCTGCTGGGCTGCCTGGTGCTGGGTTTTGGTGTGTTCATTGAGGTGGCGGCCAATGTGGTCATGCTGCCGGGCGAGTGTACAGTAAAGGCCATCTCCACTCGCTGGAACACCAACTTTGGAAAGACCAAGGTAGCGGTGGATGTGATTATGGCGGCCACGGCGGCGGTGCTGGGGCTGCTGCTGTTCCATACCCTGACCGGAGTTCGGGAGGGTACCTTCATTTCTGCCCTGCTGGTGGGGACCATTGCAAGGTTGTTTGGCCGCCTGATCGGAGCGCCGGTGCAGGCATTGCTGAGGAGCCGTCAGTTGTCTCAAGCTTAAGTGCAAAAAACGTCCGGCCATGCTGTAAATCAACAGCATGGCCGGACGTTTTTCTTTTTAAAATAGAAGGTTTCAGCGGCTCCAGTCCCGGCTGCGGCCCACTGCCTTGTGCCAGCCGGCCAGCAGCCGCTCCCGCTCCGGGGCGGTCATACGGGGCTCAAAGGCGGTATCGCACATCCACAGGTGGCGAATCTCGTCGGTGTCCTGCCACACATGGGCAGCCAGACCGGCCAGGTAGGCCGCGCCCAGGGCGGTGGTCTCCCGGATGGCGGGACGGCGCACCTCACGATCAATGATATCGGCTTGGAATTGCATCAGGAACTGGTCCCGGCTGGCGCCGCCGTCGGCCTTCAGCTGGGTGAGCGGCACGCCGGTGTCTGACTCCATGGCGTGAACCAGATCGGCTACCTGGTAGGCGATGGATTCCTGGGCGGCCCGGATGATGTGCTCCCGGCGGGTGCCGCGGGTCAAGCCCACCAGAGTGCCCCGGGCGTACATATCCCAGTAGGGGGCGCCCAGGCCGGTGAAGGCGGGCACCAGATACACCCCGCCGTTGTCGGCGACCTTCTGGGCATAATACTCCGCGTCTCGGCTCTCGGTGAAGAAACGCATCTCGTCCCGCAGCCACTGGATCACCGCTCCGCCCACAAAGACGGAGCCCTCCAGAGCGTACTGGACGCCGCCGTCCCGTCCCACGGCAATGGTGGTGATAAGGCCGTTGCGGCTCTCACAGGGGACCGAGCCGGTGTTCATCAGCAGAAAACAGCCGGTGCCGTAGGTGTTTTTGGCGTCGCCGGGCTCAAAGCAGGTCTGACCGAACAGGGCGGCCTGCTGGTCGCCTGCAATACCGGCGATGGGCACCTTGACGCCCTGAATTTCGGTATAGCCGTAGATCTCGCTGGAGGAGCGCACTTCGGGCAGCATGGCCTTGGGAATATCCAGGGCGTGGAGCAGGGTATCGTCCCAGCACAGCTTATGGATATCATAGAGCATGGTGCGGGAGGCGTTGGTCACGTCGGTGACGTGGACTGCTCCGCCGGTGAGCTTCCACAGCAGCCAGGTGTCCACCGTGCCGAAGAGAATCTCGCCCCGGCGGGCCTTCTCCCGAGCTCCCTCCACATGATCCAGCATCCATTTGATCTTGGTGGCGGAGAAGTAGGCATCGGGGATAAGGCCGGTGGTTTTGCGGATGTGGTCCCCCAGCCCGTCGGCCATCAGCTGATCCACAATGCCGGCGGTGCGGCGGCACTGCCACACGATGGCGTTGCAGATGGGGCGGCCTGTGGCCTTGTCCCACAAAATGGTGGTCTCACGCTGGTTGGTGATGCCGATGGCGGCGATGTGGGCGGGGTCTACGCCGGACTGGGCGATGACCTCCATCATCACCGCGTACTGGGAGGACCAGATCTCCATGGCGTCGTGCTCCACCCAGCCCTCCTGGGGATAGATCTGGGTAAATTCCTTCTGGCTGATGCCGATGATGTTCTGCTCCCCGTCAAAGAGAATGGCCCGGGAACTGGTGGTACCCTGATCCAGGGACAGGATATACTTTTCCATAACAATGCCTCCCGATATTCCGCAGCGCTGCGGTCACAGATCGCGTGTGGCTACAAAGGAAACGCCGGTGCCGCAGACGTCGGGCACCACGATGTCGCCGGTATGAATCGGTGCGGTCAGCTCCACCCCGTCCAGACAACGGACCGCCTGCATGATCAGCGCCTTAGGAATGGGCGCGTCTGTTTTGACCGGGCAGCGGGGATGGGCCCCGCCGGTGCAGCGGACGGTGGAGGTGACCACCCGTGTGGGATGAGTCAGCTCCATTTTACCATATTCTTCGCCCCGTGGACAGCCATTTCCGGTTACCCGGTAATCCTGTTCCTCGTCGACCTTCAGGTGGCAGCCCTTGGGGCAGACAATGCAGATCAGTTCTTTCATTTGGACTCCACCTCCTGAATGGATACGGTAATGGCTTCCGAGGCCCGCTCCAGCAGGACCTTAGGCAGAACGATGTGCTCCATCTCACCGGGGGCCAGATGCTCCCGGGGGAATCGGGCAATGAGAGTATCCCCCGACTTGACAAGGATCTGACTGTCCCCACAGATTCGGTTGACCCGGAAGAAAAGGTCACAATTTTTTGCCACCCGGTTGGGCCGGATGTGCTGGGGTACGGTGTAGGTCACGCCGTCACCGGTGTGTACCTCCAGCGCGGCGGGATCGGAGGGGGCTGAGCCCAGGACGTAGTCTGCCGCAGCCGCGCCTGCCCGCTGGCTCTCGGCGGTAACAAAGTCCACCAGATCATGGACGTGGGCCACGTTGCCGCAGGCAAACACGCCGGGGAGGGAGGTCTCCATATTCTCATAGACCACCGCCCCATTGGTGCGGGGATCGATGGCGATGCCCGCCTGGCGGGTCAGCTCATTTTCCGGGATCAGGCCCACCGACAGCAGCAGGGTATCGCAGTCGAATACCATCTCGGTGCCGGGGATGGGTTGGCGGCGTTCATCCACCTTGGAAACCACCACCTGCTCCACCCGGTCCCGGCCGCGGATGTCGGTGACGGTGTGGGAGAGGTAGAGGGGGATGTCGTAGTCATGGAGACACTGGACGATGTTCCGGTTCAGACCGCCGGAGTAGGGCATGACTTCCACACAGGCCAATACTTTGGCACCCTCCAGAGTCATGCGGCGGGCCATGATGAGGCCAATGTCACCGCTGCCCAAGATGACCACCCGTCGTCCCGGCAGCCAGCCCTCCATGTTGACGTATCGCTGGGCCGCTCCGGCGGTAAAGACGCCGGCAGGCCGCTGACCGGGGATGGCGATGGCTCCCCGGGTACGCTCCCGGCAGCCCATGGCCAGGATGATGGCCTTGGCCTCTTCAATGCGATAGCCGGTATCCTTGCCCACCATATGGACCTGCCGGTTCTCTGTGACGGTGAGCACCATGGTGTCCAGCCGCACCTCCACGCCGGTGTCCTCCAGCATCTTGATAAACCGTCCGGCGTACTCCGGTCCGGTGAGTTCCTCTTTAAAATAATGCAAGCCAAAGCCGTTGTGGATGCACTGGTTCAGGATGCCGCCCAGTTCCTTGTCCCGCTCCACAATGAGGATATGCTTCAGGCCCTTCTCCCAGGCGGCACAGGCGGCTGCCAGCCCAGCCGGGCCGCCGCCGATTACGATCAGATCATACATGGTCACTGCCTCCCTTCGTCTGGCTTGCCAGCAGCCAGCTGCCCGCTTTATCCTGTACAATAGTGCCGGGACTGACCTGCTGCTCCCGGGCCAGGATCTCCACCACCCGGGGCCCGCAGAAGCCGCCCTGGCACCGGCCCATGCCTGCGCCCACCCGGCGCTTCACCCCGTCCACCGAACGGGGTGGGATGGGGCTGCGGAGGGCGTCCAGAATCTCCCCTTCGGTAATGGTCTCACACCGGCAGATGACACGGCCGTAGGCCGGGTCCTGCTCCACCAGCCGTGCCTTTTCCGCCGGGGACAGGTCGTGGAAGCGGACCCGGCGGCGCTGACAGCAGTAGGTCTGCTTTTCTTCCAGCACCAGCCCGTCCCGCTCCAGCAGCTGGGCGGCATATTCCGCGATGGCTGGGGCGGCGGTGAGACCGGGGGAGCAGATGCCTGCCAGATCCAGAAAGCCGGGGGCAGCCAGTTCGATGATAAAATCTCCACGGTCGGTGGAGGCTCGCACGCCGGCAAAGTTGCGGATAGACTCCCGGAAGTTGACCGAGGGCACGGACTTGAGGGCGGTATTCCGTACATAGGACAGCCCGTCGGAAGTGGTGCCCACGTCGTCATCGGGGACTGGGTCAGCGTTGGGGCCCACGATCAGGTTGCCGTGGACGGTGGGGGCCACCAGCACGCCCTTGCCGCTGGGACCGGGGCACTGGAAGATCACATGGCCCACCCGGTCCCCCTCGCTCTTGTCCAGCAGGAAATACTGCCCCCGGGAGGGGTGGATGGTAAAGCTGGCGGGAGCCGCCATCTCATGGATGGTCTGGGCGGATACACCGGCGGCGTTGATCACATATCGGCTGCGGAAATCACCCTGATTGGTGTGGACCAGCCAGCCGTCCTCCAGCCGTTCCAGACCGGTGACGGTGGTGTCCAGCCGGAGGTCGGCGCCGTTGCGTACGGCGGTCTCTGCCAGAGCCAGGCAGTATTCCCAGGGGGAACAGATGGCGGCGGTAGGGGCCCAGAGCGCGGCGGTTACCTGGGAGGAAAGGTTGGGGTCCATGGCCCTGGCCTGGTCGCCAGTGAGCACTTCCAAGCCGGGCACGCCGTTGTCCTGGCCACGCTGCTGGAGAGCACGGAGGGTGGCCTCCTCCTCCGGGGAGAAGGCCAGCACGAAGGAGCCGCACTGCCGGTAGGGTACGTCCAGCTTGGCACACAGTTCTTTTGCCAGGGCGGCACCCCGTACGTTGAGTTTGGCCATAAGCGTGCCAGGCTCGGGGTCATATCCGGCATGGAGAATGGCGGAGTTTGCCTTGGTGGTGCCGTCGGCTACGTCGTTTTCCCGCTCCAGAACAGCTACGTTCAGACGATAGCGGGAGAACTGGAAGGCGGCCGCCGCGCCGGTAATGCCGCAGCCAATGATGAGAACGTCATACATAATAAAACCTCCTGGCATGAAACTTCATACGCCAAGAGCGCACCACGAAAACGGGCAAAGGCTTGTGGCGCATGAAGTTTATGAGCATATGGACCGTCCCGGCCCATGCGCTTTGATTTTATGGCCGTGCCGCTGAAAGCGGCACATGGCCAATTTTGCTATGCTTTTTCATAGCAAAAAAGAGCAAAACAAAGCCGCCCCGGCGGGGTAGCTTTGTTTCACTCTCATACTCTGAAACAACAGTATCTGATTTTACATGGCCCAGACAGCTGGGTTGGTGGAGGACACCGCCACCGCTCCGGCGCCCAGGGCGCCTGTTACATCCTCCTTGTCGGAGATCAGACCGCCGGCGATGATGGGCTTTCCGGTGGTCTGGCACAGCTGCCGGATGATCTTGGGCATCAGGCCGGGCAGTACCTCCACTAAGTCAGCGGATTCCTGGGAGAAGTGGCGCTCCACGTTCTTCAGGGCCATGGAGTCCAGCAAAAAGACCCGCTGGATGGCCACCAGCCCCAGTTCTCTGGCCCGCTTGGTAAGGGCGGCCTTGGTGGAGATCACACCGTCGGCGGCGGTATACCGGGCAATAAAGTCGGCGGAGATCTCCCGGGCGGATAGTCCGTCGATGAGATCCAGATGGACAAAGGCCTTCTTATCAGCCTGATGGATGCGGGCTACCTTTTCGCCGATGGTCAGGATATCACCGTAGAGTAGAAAAAGTACAGCCACATCACTTTCCAGCGCGGCCTCCAGTCCGGCGTCGTCCTTTACCGCGGCGATAACCGGCCCATCGGCCAGCAGCTCCAGTAAGCTTGTGCAATTCATGGTCATCGCCTCGTTTCGGCTCCCATACAGCGGGAGGACATAAAAATGCGCAAAGCAACCGCTGGCTGCCTTGCGCGCTCTATCACTCTTCTGCACAGAGGACAGTTTCATAATAACAGGCTGAAACCAGAAATGCAAGAGAGGAGGCGGGAAAAATCAAATTTTGCAGAGAGAACCAAAATTGATATGCCCAGTTTATACAAAACTGACAAAAAATATCTAGACTACTTGACAGTCACTCGTGCATCTGGTATGTTGAAAACGGCTTTAGTACAGTAACTTAATTTGATATGCGCATGAGTGATTGAGAAGCGCGACTGTCGGAAGGACGGTCGTGCTTTTTATATATCGGTACAGTACTCAAAGCGGGAAATATGATTTGGAGGGGGTCAACACAATGAAAAAGGGAGAAACAAGAAAATTGTTTGGCAAGCATAAAGCCCTACGGTGGCTTTGTATTGCCCTGGTACTGATAATAATCAGCGGTATTGGCGCAAGCGCATTTGAAAGCAGTGGGTACACAGTATCTGTAAAGGATTATAAGATGACATGGGCAGAGATGGCGCTGGAGACACAGAAAAATGCAGAAGCATATGGGAAAGATGTGATAGTTACATATGACGGCTCAAATGGCTCCACAGACATGACGGCCTCCACCAAGCAGCTTAGTTTCAAGCTTCTGGTGCCGGGAAATGCGTCAACAGATCATCCGGCACCTGGGATTGTCAGCGTTCACGGTTTTTACAACAACAAAGAGATGCAGGATGCCTATTATGTGGAGCTTGCCCGGCGGGGATATGTTGTGGCGGTTCTTGATATGGCCGGGCACGGCAGCAGCGATGTGACCTTTGATCCGTCCGCCAATATTATAACAGCAACAGACAACAGTGGTATGGAGCCCGTTTTGGAGTGGCTTATGTCTCAACCCTATGTGGATGAAAGCAATATGGGGATTACGGGGCACTCTCAGGGTGGACGTACGTGCGGCTGGCTGATGCAGCATCTTATGCGAGCTGGCCATGGGGATTACGTTAAGGCCTATCTGGGACAAGCAAATTCTGCTGGACTGACCGCTGTTCTGGATGAATTTGGTGCCTTTCCAGAGACCCTAGTTTCGGGTACTATTATGTGCCAATATGATGAATTCAGTATTGTACGCGATAACTCCTATGACTACCTTCATACGGATCAGGCCAAGACCCTGGTTCGGGCCTCGTATCCAGATTTTCAGGATGATGCCGTTGTAGCAGGACAGTTCTACACCGAAGCTGGGCCTGTGTCGGTGAATTTTGAAGACGGAGAAACACTGGGCACACAAGCATCCGTAATTTATTGGCCGGATATCATTCATCCGTGGGCACATTTTTCGAGCAGGTGTGTTGGATATGCGGTAGAATTTTTCTACTCTTCTCTGGGGATTCCTGATGGAGCGGAAGTCATACCTGCCGGCAATCAGATCTGGCAATGGAAAGAGTTTTTTAATCTGATAGGTTTAATCGGATTCTTCCTGCTGATTGTACCTGCCGTGGATCTCCTGCTGTCGGTACCTGTATTTAAATCCTTGAAAAAAGGAACCACCCATGTGGACGAGAGACTGCCGAAATATAGGGGTGCTAAAGTCATTATCCCGTTTTGGGTGTGCGGGATTTTGATGACGGCAATAACGGCTATCATCTTCCAACCCATTTTCTCAGGATATCGATTCGGCAATAACATATTCCCACCCAGCCAACTTTATCCGCAAACATCAACAAACACCATCGGAATGTGGACAGCCGCGTGCGGCGTGGTAGGTCTTGTACTCCTGCTTGTTTTCTGGGGTGTCCGGGCGCTGCTCAATCGAAAAAACGAGAATTATTGGGAGGCTCCCTTTGCACCAGCGGACCTGTCTAGCGTAAGAGAATTCTTTAAGGCTGCTCTGCTTGCGCTGACGGTAATTGCCTGCCTCTACCTGATTGTAAACCTGCATTACATGATCTGGGGAACAGATTTCAGAATCTGGGTTATGGCTGTTATGCCCTTTGAATTTGCCAAGATAGGAACAATTGTTCGTTATTTACCATTCTTTGTGTTCTTCTATCTGGTGAATGCGCTTTGTAATGCAAATAACCGATTTAAGGGGATGGCGGAGTGGAAATCCATGACATTGACGTGCCTGTTTAATGTTCTGGGTCTGATTGTAATCGTCGCACTTCAGTATTACAGTATGGTTGCTACAGGGCAGCAGGCTGTATGGATGTTTGAGGATTCCAGCGTTATGTTTGCAGTCAGCGCTTCTCTGGGATATATTCTCCTGTTCCCCATTATTCCTATGCTGATTATTACCAATATCATTGCCCGTAGGATCTATTTGCGGACGGGGAGTATTTGGGTAGGCGGACTTTTAAACGGTATGCTATGCACCATCATTATCTGCGCCAATACCTTTACCCAGTATAATTATGTATTGACGTAACCTCTGCGGCTACATTTTACAATGGGCTGGGGTGGAATCAATCAATATTTGCTTTTGCACAAACGGGGACCGCACACTAGTGTGCGGTCCCCGTTTGTATGAAGACGATTATTTTTTTGCGGATACCTCTTCTGTCTTATCCTTTGGCAGAATGAGACTGAGCAGCAGGGAGACCACGAACACGCCGGCCACGGCGTTGCCGTTGAAGATATCGCCCACCGCAGGGGGGAAGGCGGCAAAGAAGTTGCCGGAGGTCTGGGTCAGGCCGATGCCGATGCAGAAGGAGAGGGAGACGATGATCATGGTGCGGTCGTTGAACACGCACTCCTTGAGCATCTTGATGCCCTCATACATGATGGAGCCGAACATCATGACGGTGCAGCCGCCCAGTACCGACTGGGGCAGGGAGTTGAAGAAGGCACCCAGCGGGGGGAAGAGGGAGGCCAGAATCAGGATCAGAGCGCCCATAAGAATGGTAAAGCGGTTGATCACGCCGGTCATGGTCACCAGACCCACATTCTGGCTGAAGGAGGTGAGGGGCAGGCAGCCGAAGCAGCCGGAGATGGAGCTGGAGAAGCCGTCTACCGCCAGGGAGCCCTGGAGCTCCTCGATCTTCAGGTCACGTCCCAGCGCTCCCTGGGCCACGGCAGCGGTGGCGCCGGTGGTCTCCGCGGCGGAGACCAGGAACACAATGGCGATGGTAAAGAAAGCGCCAATGTCAAAAACGGGGGTGTGGCTGGTGAAGAACACCAGCTTGGGCAGGCTGAAGAAGCCCACTTCGCCGATGGTCTTCTGGATGCCGGAAAAGTCCACCATAGGGGCCACTCCCGTCACAGTCAGAATAGCGGAGGCCAGATAGCCCACGATCAGACCCACCAGGATGTTCAGGTTCTTGTAGACACCCTTCAGGCAGTAGCGGGACACCAGACACACCACCAGAGTAAAGGTGCCGATAGCCAGATGGTACCAGGCGCCAAAGTCGGCCACGCCATTGCCGCCGCCCCAGGAGTCCATGCCCACCGACAACAGAGACAGACCGATGGCGATGACCACGCAGGCGGATACCACGGGGGTGAGGAAGCGCTTCCAATACTTTGCGCTTAAACCCACCAGACCCTCGAAGATACCGCCTAAGATGACGGCACCCACCATACCTTCATAGCCCAGAGCGGGATTGGTGCAGATCATGAGCAGGCTGCCCAGGAAGGTGAAGCTGACACCCATGACGATGGGCAGCTTGGAGCCGATCTTCCAGATGGGATAGAGCTGTAAACAGGTGCCGATGCCGGCGGCAAACATAGCGCACTGGAGCAGTTGGGTAATCTCCGCGGGAGTGAGATGGGAATCCGTTCCCCGCACGACGGCGGCGCTGCACACGATGAGCACCGGCGCCAGGTTGGCTACAAACATGGCCAGAACGTGCTGCAGGCCAAAGGGGATGGCCTTGGACAGGGGGACCCGCCCGTTCAGTCGGTAGATGTTGTCTTCACTGACAGTTTTGACTTGTGCTTCCTTGTTTTCCATCCTTGACACCTCGCTTGCAAAATAAAAAATAATTATTTCAAATACATATTTTTTTGCACAAAAGGGTGTAAAAAACCCCTTCGGTCTGAGGCCGAACTGTTTCAGAAACATTATGGCAAATCAACAGGACCGAAGGGGCGCAACATAGGAATCAGGGGATACCTGGCTTTGGGACAATAGGATTACACGGCGTCGGCCTCGGCATTTTTGCCCAGGCGGCGAAGCATGGTCTTTTTCACCGCCCGGAAGATATTCTCATATCCGGTGCACCGGCACAGGTGGCCCGACATGAGCTTGCGGATCTCATCGTCGGAGTACTCCCTGCCGGACTCCAGGATCTCGGCGGCGCTCATGATGAAGCCGGGGGTGCAGAACCCGCACTGGACGGCAGCCTCGTCGATGAAGGCCTGCTGGATGTCGGAGATCTCACCGTTGGGACCGGCCAGCCCCTCCAGGGTGAGGATCTCCTTGCCGTCGGCCCACACCGCCAGATAGATGCAGGAGTTGAAGCACTCCCCATTGACCAGCACATTGCAGGCGCCGCACTCGCCAACCTCGCAGCCCTTTTTGACGCTGGTGAGCCGGTAGTCGTCCCGCAGCATATCGGTGAGGGAGGCCCGCACGTCGATCATCTTCTCCACCTGCTTGCCGTTGATGGTGCAGCGGACCAGCTTATACTGATTACTCATGGATCACACCTCCTGCCAGACGAATGGATTCGGTCAGGGCCCGCTCGGCCAGTGCCACGGCAATGTGTTGGCGGAAGTCTTTGGCGGCTCGCCAGCTGTCACGGGGATTGATGTCCTCCAGCACGGTTTGGGCAAAGGCCTTGATCTCTGCCTTGGTGGTGGGCTTGCCTTTGGCATATGCCTCAGCGGTGACAGCCCGCATAGGAACCGGTCCCGCCACGCCGTAGGCGATACGGACGTCCTCCATGGTGCTCTTGTCCGCCGACAGTTTCACATTCACCGAGCAGCCGGTAGTGGCAATGTCCATGGCGTTGCGCATGGCGTACTTGATATAGTGCCCCACATAGCCCTCATAGGCGGCTTTGGGGATGACAATGGCGGTCTGGAGCTCACCGGGGCGCAGGTCTACCTGACCGGCCTTGATGTAGAAGTCCTGGATGGGAATGCGCCGCACGCCCTCCGGTCCGGTGATCTCGATGATGGCGTCCCAGGCAAACAGGGTGGAGGCCGAGTCAGCGGAGGTGACGCCGTTGCAGGTGTTGCCGCCGATGGTGCCGATGTTGCGGATCTGGGGACCGCCTACCTGGTCCACCGCCTGACCCAGTACGTTGATGTGGGCCTGGATGATGGGGTCCTTGGTAATGTGGGAGAAGCTGGTGAGAGAGCCGATGCGGATGGCGCCGTCCTCCTCAAAGGACACCCCCCGCAGTTCGTCCAGACCATAGATGCTGACCAGCTCCTTGCCGGCCCGCTTGCCCTCCCGGATCTGGACCAGCACGTCACTGCCGCCGGCAATGATCTGAGCCTCGGGATGTTCCAGCAGCAGCTGGACGGCATGAACTACGCTCTCTGCCTCGTAAAGGGCTTTGATATCATACATGGCCGGGAGCCTCCTTTCAAATCAGTCCCTCTTCCTTGAAGCGGCGGAAGAGGATGTGGGGATTGACGGGCGCCTCGTTCACAAAGACGCCGGTGGCCTGATAGACGGCGTTGCGGATGGCGGGAGCCACCGAGCAGGTGGGCGGTTCGCCCAGGGCCTTGGTGCCGAAGGCGCTGGTGGGCTCGGGATTCTCCACGAAGAAGGCCCGCAGCCGGGGATGGTCCATAAAGGTGGACAGCTTGTAGTCCAGCAGGTTGTTATTCAGAGCCTTGCCGCTCTTGGGATCGAAAAGCAGCTTCTCCGACAGACCGAAGCCGATGCCCATGCTCATGCCGCCGTGGACCTGAGCCTCCGCCAGGGCGGGGTTGATGATGGTGCCCGCGTCGTGGACGTTGACCAGATCCAGCAGTTTCACCTTGCACATGGGGATGTCCACCTCCACTTCGGCGAAGGTGCAGCCGAAGGAGTAGGCGTTGGATTTGATCTGGGCGGTGCTCTCGGCGGTGAGGTGCTGGCTGTGGGTCAGGCTGTACAGGGCCTCGGTGGCCAGGTCGCCCAGAGTCATCAGCACCCGGCCGTCGGTGACGCGGACGATATTGCCGTCGATAATGTCCAGGTTGTAGGGAGGCATCCGGGTCAGCTCATGGGCGTAATTGAGGATGCGCTCCTTCAGCAGGGCGCCGGTCTGCCGGATGGCAAAGCCGGCGGTATAGGTTTGGCGGGAGGCGTAAGCGCCGGTGCCGAAGGGGGTGACGTCGGTATCCTGGCAGGAGACCACATGGACCTTCTCCATCAGGATGCCCACCACGTCTGCGGTCATCTGGGCAAAGGCGGTGTCCGCCCCCTGGCCGATCTCGGTCTCGCCCACCTGGACCTGGAGGGAGCCGTCCTGATTCAGGACCATCCGGCAGGAGGAGGTCTCCAGAGAGATGGGCCACACAGCGGTGTTGTACCAGAACACTGCCATGCCGATGCCCCGGCGGATGTCGCCGGTCTGGTTCTGGTAGGCCTTATATTTCCGCAGGTAGTCGGTGACCTCCATGCCCTTGTCCATACACTGATTGAAGGTGTCGGCGTACAGCTCGTTTTTGGAGAAAGGATCGGTATAGCCCACCGGCATCAGGTTCTTCCGCCGGAAGGCGATGGGGTCCATACCCAGCTTGGCGGCAACCTCCTCGGTGTGGCACTCGGCGGCCCACATGGCCTGGGGAATGCCGTAGCCGCGCATGGCGCCGGCCACCGATTTGTTGGTAAAGACGGTGTAGGCGTCCACCTCCACGTTGTCGCAGGGGTAGAGCTGGGGGAAGGCGCCGGCGCCCTTGGCGCAGATGCTGTGGCCGTGGGAGGCGTAGGCACCCTGATCGGAGAAGGCCTCCAGCTTGCGGGCGGCGTAGGTGCCGTCGGGCCGCACCCAGGAGATGATGTGGCTGCGAATGGCGTGGCGCACCCGGGTGGAGACGAAGGTGTCCTCACGGGGCACGTCCAGCTTCACCAGGTGGCCGCCCAGCTGCATACACAGCCAGGCGCACAGGGGCTCGTAGAGCACATCCTGCTTGTTGCCGAAGCCGCCGCCGATGTAGGGCTTGATAACCTGGATCTTGCCCCACTCGATGCCCAGAGCCTGGCCCACCACCCGGCGGACGATGTGGGGGATCTGAGTGGAGGTGACGATCTTGATCCGGTCGCCGTTCATCTCGGCGTAGCAGATGAAGTTTTCAATGTGGCAGTGCTGGACGGTGGGAGTCTCATACCAGCCCTCCACCTTGATGAGGCCGGGCTCCTTGATGGCCTCCTCGTAGTTGCCCTTGCGGATGGTGGTGTGCTTGAGGATGTTGTTGGGGTAGGCTTCGTGGAGCTGGGGCGCGCCGTCCTTCATGGCGTCCAGTACGTCCAGTACGAAGGGGTACTCCTCATACTCCACTTTGATGGCCCGGAGTGCCTGGGCGGCGGACACCTCGTCCTCCGCCACCACCGCGGCGATGTCGTCGCCGTAGAAGCGGACCCGCTCGGTCAGTACCAGCCGGTCGGCCACATCCTGATGGCTCTCGTCGGTGGACCAGGGATGTCCGGCGGTGGGGAAGTAGTGCTTCTCCTTCAGGTCAAAGCAGGTAAAGACTTTGACCACGCCGGGGATGGCTTCCGCCGCGGAAGTGTCGATGGACTTGACCCGGCCGTTTGCGATGGTGGCGTGCAGTACCTGGGCCACATAGGCGCCCTTGTCGCACAGATCGTCGGTATATTTGGTGCGCCCGATGACCTTGTCATAGGCGTCCACACGGGTGGCTTTCTTTCCTACATACATGGCGCGTTCCTCCTGTCTGTCAGTTGATTGTCTGGGCCTGGATTCAGCCGTTGACGTGATGCTCGATGTGAGATTTCATGCGTCGGTAACCGTCCTCGGTGATGATGATTTTGCCTCGCTGGACCCGGATCAGGCCAAGCTCTTCCAACTTTTGAATGCTGCGGTCCAGGGTCTTGACGGAAAAGCCAATCTCGTCCGAGATCTGAGCCCTGGTCTGCTTCAGCTCCAGCTGCTGGGGTGTAGGGATACGCTGCTCGAATTTGCGGATCAGATGGACCATCAGCCGATCCTTGCCCTCCATAAAGAGATACTTCCGGGCTTCGGCGGTCTGGGTGATGAGACGGCGCATATTCTCCTGGGTCCGCAGAAAGAGGGCGTCCACGTCCATCCGCATCCAGTCCATATAGGCGTCCGCCGGAATGGAGAGCACCCGGCACTTGGTGGATGCCACAATGCTGATGCGATACTGAGGCAGTCCGGCAAAGCACTCAATCTCACCAAAAAAGTCCCCCGGCCCGAAATCCTTGAAGGAATAGGGCCGTTCATGCATGGGCCACTCCACGCCGGTCACCTTGCCGGAGAGGATCACAAAGATATGAGTACACTCTGTGCCAGCCTTAATAAAGGTCCGGTCTGCCTCTATATCGATCAGGGTCATGTAGTATTTGACTTCTTCGGTACAGTTCCGGAACAGAAACTCCATGTAGCTTCGTTTCTGTGGAGGGAGCTCCTTAAAAATATCCACAAGACTGCACCTCCTTGGTTGTATTATATCGTTACATTCCTACAAAAGAAAAGGTCATGTGTCTTATTTTTTTATTTTTTCTGTGAAAGCGGTCAAATTGCCTTTGGAGGTCTCCGGGAATGTGGATGAAACCGTACCCATCTGTTGAGGAAAGAATGGGGCGGTGCACGTGGGACTTCCCGAAAACGGGAGGAGAGGGTAACATTGACAAACAAAAAATGAAATGATACAATGAGTTTAATTTCCGGGACCTTTCGTTTTGCAAAGGAGACTGGTATATGGATGGGACCTTTGTCGAGATGCAGATGCAGCGGAAGACCGCTGTGGAATTGCGCAGTGACAAAGGCCCTTTTTCGTTGGGGGAGGGTTTGGTATGAAGCGGATCTGGCTGGTGGGGATGCTGCTGCTGGCAGCGGTAATGCTGTCTGGCTGCCGGGAGGAACTGCCCGACATTGACAATAGTACCATTGACTTTTCCACCTCGGAGTACAAACATATCACCAACGGCGGCGTCACCGAGGATGAGAAACTGCCCTACAATATAGACGCAATCACCGGCGCCACTTTGACGGTGGAGGGACCGGGGGTGGTGTCCTCCACGCCCCTGTCCATCCGGGAACTGGAGAACCGGACGGAGGGCCTTTTCCGGGGGGCCTACGAGGACAGCGGCGGCGTGCGGATCTACGAGGGCGTGGACCTGTATACTGTGCTCTATGAGATGACGGGCGGGGACAGCGGCATTTTCCTCACCGATACCGCCACCCATGTGGAACTGAAGGACTGCAACCGCAACACCCTGGCCGTCATTCCGCTGGACCAGGTGGCCCAGGCCAGCCAGGAGGGCCGTCCCATCCTGCTGGCCTACGGGGTGGGCAAGACCGACGGTTCCCTGGCTGCTCCCTTCGTCTTTGACGCCAAGGCGGAGGGGGAGCACTCCCTGGGCTATGTGGAGGAGCTGGACAACGAGGACGGCTGCCTCCGGCTGGTGTACGATCTGGATCGGTGGGAGGCGGAGGGGGACTATAAGACCTTCTCCAACGTGGCCTACCTCTATGTCCGGGAGGGGGAGGAGCCGGGCTACAAGCACGACGGCGGCCCCTACGGCAGCGCCGACTACGGGGAGTACATCCTCACCTTCCGGGGCGACGCCCTGGGGGCGGAACTGGACCTGACGGTGTCCCAGCTGGAGGCCCTGGTGCGCTACGATGAGAATGGGGAGCCACAGGAGGGCGGACTGGGCTGGCGGGACAGCTACAGCCTGGCCAACAACGCCTACTGGTATGTGAACGAGTATGAGGGGCTGGACCTGTACCGGCTGCTGTGCTACCTGGGCATGGACAGTGCCGAGGAGCTGGGGCGGGCGGAGTCCCGCACCACCATCGTTACCTTCCAGGCTGCCGACGGCCGTCTGTCCCCCGAGTCCTTCTCGGTGGAGGCCCTGTCCTACCCGGACGCCTTCGGCTTCTACAACAAAAACGCTGCCGACCCCGGGGACGGCAGCTATGTGCCCACCAATGCCGATTTGGTGGATACCGGCTACCCGGTGCTGCTGGCCTACGGCGTCAACCGCTACCCCTACACCGTGGACCGGGGGGACGAGGGCTACCTGTCCGGCCTGGCCAACAGCGGCGGCCCCATGCGGGTGGTGTTCGGGAAGACCCAGTACAACCATGCCAACGGCTCCAACCAGGTGCAGTATGTGAGCCAGGTAATTGTGGGAGAGGACGTACTCTATCAGACCCACCTGTACTCTAACGACCCGGACTGCAGAGCCCTGGCGGAGGAATCCGTCCGGCTGGAGGTGGTGGACGAGGAAGGTAAGCAGCTGCTGGAGCGCACCCTGACAGTGGGCCAGGTGGAAAACCTGGTCTACGGCGAGGGGGCGGACCGGGCTTCCGCGTCGGTAAAGGACCGCTATCAGCGGCCCGAGCAGCCCGACCAGTCCGACGTCTACGAGGGCGTGAGCCTGGAATATCTGCTGATGGACTACGCCGGTTTGCCGGGGACGGTGGGAACAGTTACCTTCTCCGGCGGCGGGGAGGAGGTCACCGTGTCTCTGGAGGACCTGTTCCTGCCGGGCTACAACAGCGCCACCGGCAAGAGCGGCCTTTTGAGCGTACTGGCCTTTGCCAAAAACGGCGCTCCCCTGGTGGGGGCGGCGGGGGACGGGGGCTACACCGAGAGCCTGCCCCTGTACCCCACGGACAGCCAGGACCCGGCCACCTACTGGGTGGACAACCAGGGCGGTCCGCTGACGGTGCTTCTGCCCGCCCAGGGGGAGGAGGAGGCCCGGCAGATCTACGGTGTCACCTCCATTCGGGTGGAGCTGGAGCCGGACCCCTACGCCCATCTGGAGGGGGAGGCCGCTGCTCTGGCGGACCGGACCGTGACCCTGTCCGGCCCCGGCCTGACCCAGGAGCTGACTCTCACCGTGGCGGAGCTGGAGAGCCGCCAGACCCAGGCCAAGACCATGGATTTCAGCCTGTTGGACCAAGATGACCTGACCCAGCAGCGGTATCGGGGCATCCCCGTGTATCAGATGCTTACCGAGGCGGGGCTGTGCAACAACGCCGGGGAAGTGACGGTGACCTCCGCCGACGGCACCAGCGTCACCCTGCCCCTGTCCCTGCTGAAGGGGGTCAATTATACCAACTACGCCGCCCCGGAGAAGCAGCCGGTGTGCGCCCTGCTGGCCTACGGTACCGGTCCGGTGGACGGCCAGGGGGGAGCCCCTCTAACCGAGGAGACCGGCGGGCCCCTGAAGCTGGTGGTACCCATGGACGGGGAGGACGCGGAAAACGAGACGCTGTGGGTGGAGGATGTGGTGTCCATCCAGGTGTCGGCCAACCAGGTGGATACCTGGAGCCACACCATGAGCGATGTGTACAGCGAGTTTTTGGACGACACCATGACTCTCACCATCCGCAACGACGACCACGAATGGACCCGGGACTATACAGTGGAAGAGCTGGAGGCCATGGACAGCCTCATTGTCCGGGACGACTATGCCGTGCTGGAGCTGGGCACCTGCGAGGGCATCGACCTGTGGGGGCTGGTGCTCCAGGAGGCGGGGGAGGTGCCCGGCATCGACCAGCCGGTGTCGGTGACGGCCTATGCCTCTGACGGCTATAAAAATGACCTGCTCAGCGTCTTTGCCATGGACGGCCTGGAGCAGGGGGTGCTGGACCCGGAGGGCCAGCGGAAGAAGATCATCATTGCCTACGCCATCAACGGCGCCCCCCTGGTGGACGAGGAGAGCCACGAGGGCTATACCGGCACTGCAGGCAACAGCAGCGGGCCCTTGCGCATCATTGCCGAGACGGTGCAGGGGGCGTCGGTGAAGTATTTCAACAAGCTGGTGGTGACGGTGCCGGGCAGCGGCCCCATCGGGTAAGGAGGGAGCGGATATGATCAAGCATAACGGGAAATCACTCTGCGCCCTGCTGCTGGCGGTGCTGCTGACCCTGAACCTGTGCGCCTGCGGCGGCCAGTCCCAGGAGTCTCCTGCTCCCACGGGGGAGACGGTTACCGACGGCGCGGGCCGGACCCTGGCTCTGCCGGAGGACCCGGCGGAGGAGAAGATCGCCTCGGTGTACGGCACGGCGGTGCCCTTCCTGGTGGCCCTGGGCCTGTCGGAGCAGGTGGTGGCGGTCAACGCCAAGTCCTCCTTCTGGACCGACGCGGTGCCCGCTCTGGATGAGGCGGGCACGGTGGGCCGGGGCGTGGTGGATCTGGAGGCCCTGGCGGCCAGCGGCGCCACCGTGCTGGTCCACCGGGCCAACGACAGCGAGACGGTGGAGGCGGTGGAGCGACTGGGCATCGATGTGGTGTGCATCTCCGGGGAGGACCTGGAGGGCATCTACCAGACCCTCCGGCTGCTGGGGACCTACTTCGGCCGGGAGGAACGGGCGGAGGAGGTCATCGCCTGGATGGAGGGTAAATTTGAGACCATCGACGAGATCGTGGCCGGTATCCCCCAGGAGGAGCGGGTCACCGCACTGGTGATGGGCAGCGAGCCGGGCCGCATTGCCGGGGGCGATATGCTCCAATCCTGGATGATTGAAAAAGCGGGGGGTATCAGCGTCTCCGCCCAGGTGACCAACGACAGCAACTGGATGAACGTGGGGGTGGAGACAGTATTCTCCTGGGATCCCCAGTACCTCTTTTGTACCAGCTCGGCGGCCCTGGACTATACGCCGGAGGAGCTGCTTACCGATCCGGCCTGGAGCGCCCTGGCGGCGGTGGAGGCGGGACGGGTGTACCAGATCCCCGCCCGTATCGACACCTGGGATATGCCGGGAGTGGCCAGCGTGCTGGGCACCTTCTGGATGCTCCATACCATGTATCCGGATTCTTTCTCCACGCAGGAACTGGAGGCGGAGATTGCGGACTACTATACCTTCCTCTTCGGCCGCACCTTTGATGCGGACTACCTGGGGTATACGCTGACATGAGGGGACGGAAAAGAAATCCATGGCTCATCCCTCTGCTGGCGGTGCTGCTGCCGGTGGGGGCGGTGCTGGCGGTGTGTGTGGGAAAGTATCCGGTGACTCCCTGGGAAAGCCTGAGTGTATTGTGGGGAGCCCTGACCGGCGGCGGGTCCGCCGACCAGATGACCTCCAATGTGGTGCTGGGCCTGCGGGTTCCCCGCATCCTGGCCAGCATTCTGGTGGGGGCCGCCCTGTCGGTCTCCGGCGCGGCCTATCAGGGCGTGTTTCAAAACCCGCTGATCTCCCCGGACTTTCTGGGGGTGTCAGGGGGCGCCTGCGTGGGGGCGGCGGCGGCCATCCTCCTCTCCCTCACCAGCGGCTGGATCCAGCTCTTCGCCTTTGCCGGCGGCCTGCTGGCGGTGGGGCTGACGGTAACCCTGCCCCTGCTGCTGCGCAGCCGGGCCAACCTGATGCTGGTGCTCTCGGGTATCATCGTGGGGTCGGCCATGTCCTCCCTGCTGGGCTTTCTCAAATACACTGCCGACCCGGAGACCCAGCTGGCTGCCATCACCTACTGGACCATGGGCGGCTTCAACTATCTGGCCCTGGAGGATCTGCTGCCCGCCCTGCCCTTCCTGCTTATCCCGGCGGTGGTACTCATCCTCATGGGCTGGCGCATCGACGTGCTGTCCATGGGAGAGACTGAAGCCCGGGCCCTGGGCCTGCCGGTGAGCGCGGTGCGGGGTACGGTGATCCTGTGTGCCACCCTTCTCACCGCCTCGTCGGTGTGCTTGGCAGGTACCATCAGCTGGGTGGGCCTCACCATCCCCCATTTGGGCCGGATGCTGGCCGGGCCGGGCCACACCAGGCTGCTGCCGGTGTCCGCCCTGCTGGGCGGCCTGTTCCTGCTGGTGGTGGACACCCTCACCCGCACCATCGGGGCGGAGGAGATGCCGGTGAGTATCCTCACCGGACTGGTGGGGGCCCCCTTCTACGGCTGGCTGCTGTGGCGGCAAAGGAGGGCGGGCCATGCTCTATGAAATCCATGATCTGAATTTTTCCTACCCCGGCGGTCCCCCGGTGCTGGAGCAGGTATGTCTCACCTTGAAGGAGGGGGAGATTTTGACGGTGCTGGGCCCCAACGGCGCGGGCAAGAGCACCCTCCTCAACTGCATGATGGGCCTGCTGCCCACCCGGGCAGGAGCCGTCCGCCTGTGCGGGCGGGACATCACCGTCATGAGCGAGCGGGAGATCGCCAGGCTGGCGGGCTATGTACCTCAGAATCACACCCCGGTTTTTGACTACTCCGTGCTGGAGTTTGTACTCATGGGCCGGGCGGCCCTCCTTTCACCCCTGGCCCGGCCGGGGCCGGAGGACCGGCGGGAGGCGGAAAAGGCACTGGAGGCCATGGGGCTGTCCCATCTGGCCCACCGGCCCTACACCGACATCAGCGGCGGCGAGCGGCAGCAGGCCACCGTGGCCCGGGCCATCGTCCGCCACCCCAAGGTGGTGCTCTTTGACGAGCCCACCGCCCACCTGGACTTCGGCAACCAGCTGCGGGTGCTGCGAATGGTCCGCCGTCTGTCGGAGGAGGGCTACGCCACGGTGGTCACCACCCACAATCCGGACCATGCCATCCTGCTGGGAGGGACGGCGGCAGTGCTGGACCGCCAGGGCTGTCTGCGCTCCGGACCGGCGGAGGAGCTGCTCACTGAGGAGCTGCTGCGGCAAATCTATGACACCCAGCTGCTGGTGCGCTACAACCAGGAGCTGGGCCGGCGGGTGTGCCTCTACCCACCCCTTTAACAGGTACTCGTTCCCATTGGGATGAGAATAGAAAAGGAGAGATGGAAATGAAACGAATGACCGCATTGCTGCTGTCCCTCGCCATGCTGCTGGTGCTGTGCGCCTGCGGCGGGGAGACCGGAACGCCCGATACCCAGACTCCCGCCGGCACTACGCCGGTGGTGGAGAGCCCCCAGACCGGCGGGGAGCCCACGGCGGAGGAGGTGAAGGGAGTCACCATTCCTTCCTTCATCATCAACGTGGGCGGCACCGACATCACCAACGAGACCATGGCGGAGTATCCGGTGTATCAGGTCCAGGCCACCTCGGTGAACAGCGCCGGGACCGAATCCACCTGCGTCTATGTGGGCTTTGCTCTGTCTGACGTGCTGGCCGCCGCCGGTGTGGAGAGCTACACCACTGTCACCGCCGCCGCTGACGACGGCTACGAGGTGGAGGTGGATCAGGCTACCGCTGCCGCGCCCACCACATTGGTGGCCATCTCCAAGGACGGAGAGCAGTTCAAGAGCTCCCCCTGGTTTGCCCCCTGCTCCTCCGGCACTACCGGCGACTACCTGAAGGGCATGGTGGCCATCGCCGTGGACGGCGGCGAGACCCAGCAGCCCGCCCAGAGCGGCGAATCCGGCGGCGAGACCGGCGGCGTGCCCGAGATCCAGGACCGCACCGACAAGGTGGAGTTTGCGCCCTATTCCTTCCTGGTGAACGGCACGGAGGTGACCAACGACACCCTGGCGGGGTTGAGCATCTACAAGATCGACGCCACCGTTACCAACAGCGCCGGGGAGACCTCCACCTCCACCTACACCGGCTATCGGCTCAGCGATGTGCTGGCCGCCTGCGGCGCGGAGGGCTACACCAGCGTGAAGGCAGTGGCCAATGACGGCTACGAGACCGAGCTGGATCTGGAGAGTGCCGACAGCGAGTACACCCTGCTGGCCATCGAGAAGGACAAGGAGACCGGCGAGGAGGGCACCGTCTGGGTGGCTCCCTGCCTGGAGACCTCCTCCAAAGCCTACTGCAAGCTGGTGGTGGAGATTGTGGCCCAGTGATCTGGGACCAACAGGGCCGGGGGCGGAGACTGCCCCCGGCCCTTGCCGGTCAAAGGAGGATGTGGAAATGAGAAGCAAGCGTGTGTGTGGGGCGGCGCTGGCCCTGTGCCTGTGCCTGTCCGGCTGCTCCGGAGGCGGGCAGGCTGCCCTGCCACCCCCGGAGCCCATGGGGGACAGCCCATTCGGGGTGGACAGCAACATCAATATGGAGACCATCGACCAGTATCTGGGCCGGGAGGACGTGGCCTACCGGGACGTGCGGCTGCTCTTCGATCCGGCCAACTACGGCGAGATAGGCGGAGAAGCCGACCTGACCCGCACCATCGAGGGCTTCCGCATTGTGCCCTATCCCTACCTGGCCACCCTCCAGACCCTGCCGGTGTCCGGCGGCTATGAGGGGGAGTGCCTCTATGAAGTGACCTGGGCGGAGGACGGCACCGTGGCCCAGGCCAGACCCCTGTATGAGGAGTCGGAGCTGATCCTGGAGGAGCTGTTCCCCAAGGATCAGGCCATCTTCCTCATGTGCGGCGGCGGAGGCTACGCGGGCATGATGAAGGAGCTGCTGATCTACCTGGGCTGGGACCCGGAGCTGCTGTACAACGTGGGGGCCAACTGGACTTATACCGGCGACCACGCCCAGGAGCTGGTGATCTACCCCGAGGACGCCGACGGGGAGAAGATCTACGCCACCTGGCGGGCGGATTACGCCTATCTGGACTTTGACCGGCTCCATCCCCTGGAGGACGGAACATGAGGCAGGGGGCGGCGGCAGTGCTGGTCCTGCTGCTTCTGCTGTCCGGCTGCGGAGGCGGAGAAAGCGTCCAGGCGGAGGGGGAGTTTCCCACCTTCACCTTTACCCACTATGCATCCGGCGGGGCGGACAGTCAGGAGACGGCGGTGATCCTCTTTGAGCAGAGCAACTCCACCTTCACCAGCTATCAGGTGGCCTTCCCCTCCTGCACCTGCCGGGATTCCATTGTCAACTATATGTCGGTGGCCTATGTGGAGCTGCTCAACAACAAGGAGGACCCGGAGGACGCCGCCATCCGGGCCATCAGCTTTGGCAACAACCAGGGTTTATGGGGGGACAGCAACCCCAATTACTACATTGCCGAGTATACCGAGGAGTATATGGATGAGCATTTTGTCCAGATGCTGGTCAAGGCCACCAAGGCGGACCTGGACGCCTGGGAGGGCTACGGCACGCAGATCGCCGGGGTGGATGCCGACGCGGTCACCGGGGCCTCGGTGTCCACCGGCAACATCACCTCCATGCTCCAGGGGCTGTTTGTCTACCACACCGCCAAATATTATGGAGGTGGGGCGGAATGATCCTGCTGATCCAGGGTGAGATCGGCGTGGGCAAGACCACCCTGATCCGCCGCCTGCTGGGAGACTGGTTCCCGGAGGCCCGGGGATTCTGGACCCGCAAGGAGGCGGAGGGGGATGGCTTTTCCATCTACATCCACCCAATGGGGCAGCCGCCCCGGTATGGAGACAAGAACCGGGTGGGGCAGCGCCTGCCGGGACAGCCCCGGCAGGCCTTTCCGGAGGCTTTTCAGAGGGCGGCGGTGTGGCTGGAAGCTATCCCGCCGGGAGGGGTGACGGTGCTGGATGAGCTGGGGGTACTGGAGGAGAAGGCCCCCCGATTCCAGCAGGCGGTGGTGGAGCTGATGTGCCGCAGCAGTCTGGTCCTGGCCGCCGTCAAGCCGGCGAAAACGCCCTTCCTAAACCGAGTGCGCTCCCTGCCGGGGGCACGGCTATGCCTCATCACCCCGGATAACCGGGAGGAACTCCATCTCCGGCTGAGTGCGGAATTATCTTTCAACCCATAAGACAAAAGCGGCCCGCCGCAGGTGCAACAGCCTGCGGCGGGCCTTTTTGAGGGAATGGTCCGTCTGTACGGACAAGATGAGGGGAGTAGGAGGGATCAGGAACGGGCAGAGCTCTGTCCCTGCTGCCAGTCCCGGTTGAAGCGGTGCTCGTCGATGACCAGCACAATGAGAGAGGAGACGATGGACACACCGGCGAAGATGATATAGGTATAGCGCAGGTTGCCGCCGGTGATGTTGGACACCACGCCATTGACCACGAAGGAGAGGGCGGAGACGGCGCCCTGGATGGGGAAGATCACGGAGTTGACCTTGCTGAAGCCCTGGCGGCCGTAGACGGAGGTAACCAGAGAGGTGGTGAAGTTGGCGGAGCCGCCGATGGACATACCGATCATGAAGATGGAGACGTAGACCAGGATGGTGTTCTCGGTGGCGTTGGCCAGCAGGGAGAGGGCGTACCAGATGCCGAAGAACACCATGGACTTTTTGGTACCCAGACGCTCGTCCATATAGCCTACGAAGAAGGAACCCACCAGGCCGATGCAGGCTACCAGGGAGAGGGTAAAGGTGGCCTGCTCACGGGTGAAGCCCAGCTCCATGTTGCGCAGCACCATCTGGGACACCACGCCCAGGGAGCAGATCTGGAACATACCGGTGGTGATGGCCACCAGCCAGGTCTCCTTGCAGCACAGCAGCTTCTTGGTGGTCCAGCCGCCGGTGTTGTCCTGGGGACCGTGATAATATTCGTTCTGATAGACCTCGTCGGACACGTTGTCGGGATTGAGGCCCCGCTCCTGGGGCGTGTTGCGTACGATGAGCAGACCCAGCACGCCCAGTACGATGCAGCAGGCGGAGATGGGCAGCACGCCGTTGCCGATGCCCATGGTGCCCACCAGATAGGTGATCAGAGGAACGAAAGCCACGGAGGCCAGGTTATGGCCCATGGTGGTGTAACCCATGACGATGCCCTTTTTCTTGGGGAACCACTGGGTTACCAGGTCGCCGCCGGAGATGTAGCCCGCGGACATGACGCCGCCCACCACCACACACATACAGATGGTGTACATGGCCAGATTGACGGCGTTGCCCACGCCCCAGTAGGCGATACCGGCCAGGATCATACACACGCCGGAGGTGATGCGGGCGCCGATAGCTCGGTTGACCTGACCCACGATGATAAAGAAGATGACGCCGACTACACCGGCCACGGTGTTCATGGTAAGCACGGTGCCGCTGAGGATGCCGAACTTTTCCGCGATGGCGGGGGCGGTGACATTGGAGCCGCTGTTGACCATGCCGGCGTACAGCCAGAACATGAACAGACAGTAGAAAATGGTGACCCAGCCGTGAAGGCCGAAGTTGACCACAGAGGACTTGTTGCCGTCGTTTTTACGCGCTTTCATCATCGTTACCTCCCGATCAGATCTGAGGGATACCCAACGCCTGCTGGGCGTTGCGGAAATAGAGCTGTTCCGTCTCTTACTGGCTTAGGGGAAGCTGACCCAGGAAAGCCATCATATCTTCCAGGGACTCGTAGGGATAGTCGCTGGCGAAGAGGATGTGATCCATCCCCAGCACGTCCTTGGTGCACTGGAAGGCCTCCTTGGACATATTGCCGCTGGTGGTGACCCAGATGTTATTACGGAAATAATACCGCAGATCCTGCTTGCATTGGAGAGCGGGATTGGGCAAAAATTTGATCCGGTTCTCGATTCGCTCCATCAGGAAGGGCAGGCCCTCACCCAGATGGCCAAGCACCAGCTTGAGTTGAGGTACCTCATCAAACAGGCCGGATACCACCATCCGCAGCAGGGTAGTCACCGTATCCACGGTAAAGCCAAGGCCGGGACCGGCAAAGGTGAAGCCGAAGCCCTCGTATCGCTGGCCCTTGGGCAGCTGGGGGTGGAGGTAGACGTAGGCGCCCAGCTCCGCCGCCTTGTGGAACAGGGGGCGATAGCGTGGATGGTCAGCGGAAGTATCACCGTAGTTGGAGTGGGTATGCCAGCTGACAAAGCCATATTCCTTCACGCAACGCTCCAGCTCTTTCTGCGCGGCGTCCACATCCCATACCGGCAGGATGGCGCTGCCGAGGAAACGGTCGGGATGGCGGCGGGTCAGCTGATACAGGGCGTCGTTGGTGGCCCGGCAGACGGCGATGCTGTCTGCAATGGGCAGTTCCTCCGCGCCGGGAGAACAGCTGAGGACAGCCTGGGAGATGCCCTGGCGGTCCATCAGTTCCAGCCGCTTCTCACCCACATCCAGCAGCTTCTGCAGCAGGACGCCCTGAGGCATGGTGATGTTGTCCGTCCAGTGGATGATGTCGGTTTTGGCGTCATAGCGGGGGGGCATGGTCCGGCTGGCCAACGCGTCTATCAGGCTTTGGTCATAAAAATGGTTTTCCAGGTCGATGCGTCTCATACCACATATCCTCTCATTGTAATAATCTAAATGAATCATTCGGTAATAATTATTACCGTGGCTAGAGAGTATCATAACAACACCATACTGTTAAGTGTTATTCTGTTATTATTGAGCGAAAAAAGGAAAAATATGTGTTTTAGACAAAAATGGGAGGAAAACCTTGTGCGGAATACTGGAACGCCCAGGGAAGCGGAGAGGGTTTCAGATTGTCTTGACATCATTTGGATAACGGGATAAACTAAGACTATCTGGTTTGGACGCTGTCTGCGGGGCAGCGTGATCTGCACGCAAGCGCCTCTGCGATTCCGGGTCCGGCGGCGTGTACTGCCGGACGGAAGGGAGAAGTGCACATGGAGCATGAGGTCAGAGAAAAGGTCCTGCGGACAGCGAAAGAAATTTTTCAGCAGGAAGGCTATAAAGGGACCACCATCAACAGCATTGCCAAACGGGCGGGCATATCGCCATCCACCATTTACCTCTATTTTCAGGGGAAGAAGGACCTGTTTCAGCAGTTGAATATTTCAGAGGACGAGGCCCTTCAGGACGTTTATAACGCAAATCGCGCCTCCATCCTCCAGACAGCGCTAATCCTATTCGGGGAGCATGGCTACGACGGTGTGTCCATGGATATGATTGCCCGTGAGTCGGGCTATTCCAAGGCTTCGCTGTATCAGTATTTCAAAGACAAGGAGTCCCTCTATTCCGCAGTCATGCAGGAGACTCCCTTCCATTTCAATTTCCTGAGCATCCAGCCGGAGATGGGAGACTTTGACCTGGAGGCCGCCGTCAAGCGCATCGGCTTGGACTATCTGTCCATCTTCAACACGCCGGAGCGGACGGCTTTTACCCGGGCTATTATCCGGGACTCCAACCGCCACCCGGAGATCAGCAATATGTACCATAAAAACGGCATCGGCTATGTGGCCCGGTGCCTGGAGACGGTGCTCAAGCAGTATGCCGATCAGACCCGGCTGCGGGATGGGCTGGACCTCTATTTGGCGGCTAAGACATATGTAGGCTCTCTGTTCGGCTTTGCCATCCAGTACAAGATTGTGGTGGGCATCCAGCCCCAGTACACCGATGAACAGATCGTGGACACCCTGACGGGGATCTTCCTCAACGGAATTTTAAAATAAATAATAAATAACAGCCTCCCGGCATTGCCGGGAGGCTGTTATTTATTATTCGCTCTTGATGGCTTCCAGGGCGGGTATGCGTACCGCCTTGTTGGCGGGATAATAGCCGGAGCCCAGGCCAATGAGAATGGAGAACAGGATAGCGAAGAGCAGCAGCCAGGGCGGGATCACCGAGACCCGGGTCACGGTCTCGCCGCCCACGATGGCGGGCAGGAGATTTTCCATGGATGGCCCCAGTGAGACCAGATTGATGGCCACCGAGGCGATAAAACTGATGACACAGCCGATCAGTCCGCCGATGAGGCCGATGGCCCCGGCCTCTGAGAGGAACATGATCCGGATGTCGGTGACGTAGCAGCCCAGAGACTTCATAATGCCGATCTCCCGGGTGCGCTCGGAGATGGACATGATCATGGTATTGGTGATGCCCAGGGCGGCAACAAACAGGGAGATGGCGCCCAGACCGCCCAGCATCATCTGCTTCTGCCGGGCCTCCTTTTCCATGGGCTTGCGGATGCTCTCCATAGACTCGGTGGGATAGCCCATGGACTTGATCTCCCGCTCCACCGGTTCCACCTGATCGATGCTTTTGACCTTGACCATGATGGAGTCATAGGCCGGCTTTTTGCCCTTGCGGCCCTGGGTCTTTTCCATCAGCTTCAGCAGGTCGGGCATATTGAGCAGAATCCCTTCGGAGGTTTCACTGCCTTTGGAGTAGTCTTCCTTTACCGCGCCTACCGGGTTAAAGGGCAGGGTTATTTTCCCGTTCTGCGTCTCAATTTCCATGGTTATGGGCTGCTTCAGCGGGTCCAGATAGGGGGGCGGAGGGTCTACAGGCTTGCCGCTGTCGTCAAATTCGCCGGTCCAGCGGTCGATCATGTTGTGGCCTTCCGGGCGCAGAGTGTCTTTGAAGCTGTAGGCCAGATATTGACCGGTCAGGATCTCGCCTTCCCGCTTGGGCAGGACGCCGGCAGTGAGATGATAGCCCATCTGCTCCAGCGCGGCGGTATCCACGCCCACCACTGTGGTCCAGTCGGCAATATAGCGTTTTCCTGTTCCGGTGATGAGGCGGATGGATTCCGCCTCCAGGGACAGCTTGGGGGTGAGGGCCTCCACGCCGGGCAGGGCCTTCAGCCGCCGCAGCAGAGGGTCGTCCAGCTTGACCTTGCCCCGGCCGCCCTGGGGGGCGTTGACCGTAATGATGGTTAGATCCCCCATTTCCGCCAGGGTCTTGTCCTGGGCCTCCTTCATGCCGATGCCCAGAGAGACCATGATCACGATGGAACAGCAGCCGATGAGGACGCCCAGCACGGTGAGGAAGGTACGGGATTTGCGGCGCATCAGGTTTTGCAGGCAGATGCGCAGCATATCTTTTTGTTTCATGGCTTATTCCCCCTCGTTGGAAGGCGGGGTATCATCCCAGTCGTCCCAGCTGTTTTCTTCGGTTTTACCGCCCTTTTTCTTTTTCCAGATCAGCAGTCCTCCGCCGCCGACCAGCACCACCGCTCCGGCGGCCAGTCCCACAGTCATCCAGGGGAACCCGCCTTCGTCCATGTCGGGATCAAAGTCGTCGGGGAAATCCTCCGGCGGCGGAGGAGCGGTCACATGGAGGGTGACAGGGAATTCCCGGGTCTGGACCTGCTGGTCGGCGTTTTCGTAGGTGATCTTCAGCACCACCTTCACGTCCCCCTCGGTGTTAGGGGTAAGAGCAAAGCCAATGTTGCCGTTAGCGCCTGCGGTGACGTTGCCCAGGTACTGGGTGCGGGCGGGGGTATCCACCCCTTCGCCCTCCACCGTGGCCTCCAGATTGGCCAGATCATCCTTGCCTTTGTTGACATAAGTCAGCAGCAGCTCGGTCTCCTCCCCCATGGATACCGTTTCCGGCACGGAGGGGGCGTTGATCTGGAAGCGGTCGGGCTGGTAGACGGGGATGGACAGCTTTACGTCGGAGCTGGCCTGGGTGCGCTTCTCACCGTCCACATATTCATATTTGAAGGAGAGGGTCAGGCCTTGCGCACCGCTTTTGCCGGTGGGTACGGCCCGCATGGGGATCTCCTGACTCTGGCTGGCCCCGGCGGCAAGAGCCTTGTAGAAATAGGTGTTGGTGCTGGCGTCCATGGTGAAGGTCTCTCCGCCGTCCACGGTGACTACCACGTTGGAGATGGGCACGGCGCCGGTGTTCTCAAAGGTAAAGTTCAGAGGGAAGGCGCTGCCGGAGGGTACGGAACTCTCGCCGTAGGAATAGCTGCGTACCACCACGTTGGGCACGGAGGCATCCGACTTGGAGGAGGCGTTGGCAGCGATATTTACCTTGTCGGAAGAAGTGGCCTGGGTCATGGTTTCGCCGTTGTCATAGAGGTACTTCAGTTCGGTGTTCAGGGACTGGTTGGTGGAGGAGAGATCCTTGGTAGCCTGTACCTTGACGGAGATGGAGGTGCTTTTTCCCGGGGCCAGATCAGGCAGCAGGAAGGTGGAAGTGGGGTCCATCAGGATCAGAGACTCGGAGGTAGTCACAGACACCACCGGCTTGACCAGGGACGTGGTGCCGGCGTTCTGGAAGGTGAGGGTGACCGGCAGAGTCTCACCGGCGGAGATAGGCTTGCCTGTGGCCGAGCGGGTGACCAGCACCACCGGCTGGGGCACAGTCTCTTTGGCCTGGGTGGGTACCACCACTTTGTCGGACACCGAGGCCTGGGTCATCATACCGCCGTTGTCATAGCCGTATTTCAGCTCGGTGCTCAGAGTCTGGCTGGTACTGCTGTTGCCCCGGGCCACCTGGATCTGTACGTCCAGGGTAGCGGTTTTACCGGGCTGGATGTCAGGCAGCAGGAAGGTAGCGGCGTCGTTGAGGATCATCAGGGACTCAGAGGGAGTCACAGCCACAACAGGCTTGACCAGCGGGGTGGAGCTGGTGTTCTGGAAGCGGAGGGTGATGGTTGCAGTCTCGTCCACGGCCAGAGGATGGGGCAGGGTGGAACGGGTGACCAGCACCACCGGCTGAGGCACGCTCTCCCGGCCAATGGCGGGGATGGAAATCTTGTCGGTAACATTACCCTGAACGGTGGAGACGTTGTTGTAGTAGTTGAACTTCAGATCCACGCCTAAAGATTGGGCGGGGGAGGGGATAGCGCTGGCGCCCTTGATCGTGATCTCCAAGCTGACACTCTTTTTTCCGGCAATGTCCGCCAGGGGGAAAGAAGAAGCACCGCTCTCCAGCAGAAGACCATCGGAGGGGGTAAAGGTGACCACAGGGGATTTCAGCTTAGTGTTGCTCAGGTTTTGGAAGGTGACCTTCAGTTTGACCTCCTGCCCGGATTCAATGGGCTTCTCCAGTTCGCTGCGGGAGATGAGCACCATGGGGGCTGGGGCGGGATCTGGAGCGGAGGGAGGCTCGGGAACGCTGCTGGGTGCTTCATATACCACCGCTTCGGTAATGGTGACCTCCAGCGTCTGATAAGAACTGGCATCGCCGGCGGTGCCCACCTGGAGCTTCAGGCTCTGGCCCACGCCCTTATAGGTCAGGCCAGTGAGCCGGACGGCGTAGACCAGCGGGGCGGAGTCGGAGGAGGTCTTTTCCACCGAGAGGGAGCCGCCAGTAAAGCTGTCGTCCAGCTTGGTAATATCCAGGGTTTTGGGATCGCCGGCCCCGGTGCCGTCGCCGGTATCCTTGACGGACACGGTGATGTTGACCGTATTGCCTTTGCTGATGCTGCCCACCGAGCGGCCGGAGGAATCGGTGACCTGGTAGCCGGTGATGTACAGATTGCTGCCCTCGGCGGCAAAGACTGCGGGCAGCGCCGCTGCCAGCATGGCCAGCAGCAGAAGCAGAGAAACGCCGGTGCGGAATAGGTTATGTTTCATGGGAAGATCTCTCCTTTGGATTGACTTTGTTGCTGACGATCTCGCCGTCGATGAGGGTGACGATCCGATTGGCATAGGCAGCCATTTCCGGATCGTGGGTGACCAGAATGATGGTCTGGTGGTAGTCACGGGCAAAGGTGCAGATCATGTTCATGATCTCTACCGTGGTTTTGGAGTCCAGGTTGCCGGTGGGCTCGTCGGCAAAGACCACGTCGGGCCGGGCAATAAAGGCCCGGGCGATGCCCGCACGCTGCTGCTGACCGCCCGACATTTGGCGGGGAAAGTGGTCCAGCCGGTGGGCCAGCCCTACCCGGGTGAGCAGCTTGCGGGCGGCGGCCTCCCGCTGGGCTTTGGGCACCCCACGAAACATCAGGGGGAGGGCCACGTTTTCGGTGGCGGTCAGGTTGGGCAGCAGGTTGTAGGACTGAAACACAAAGCCCAGGTGCTGCTGCCGGAAGGCGGCCAGCTGATTCTCATTCAGCCGGGAGATGGGCACTCCGCCGATGAGGACCTCCCCACGGGTGGGCTTCTCCATACCGGCCAGCTGGTTGAGCAGGGTGCTTTTGCCCGAGCCGGAGGTGCCGAAGATGCAGCAGATCTCCCCACGGGACACGCTTAGATTGATGCGCTTGAGTGCCACCACCGTCTCGTCGCCGATGGGGTACTCTTTGCGGACATTTTTCACTTCAATGATGGGGCGGCTGCGCAAATCAGGCCCATTCATAGGTGTTGCCCCCTTTCTGAACGGGAGTATACCCGACCACTCTTTATCCCTCGTGTGGGTTTGTTTAAGATTTGTAAAGGTAGGAGAAAGAAAAAAGACGCTCCGGACTGAAAACAGTCCGGAGCGTCAAATCAGGTGGAGGCAGGCGGCTGCCACAGGGGAAGGGTGAGGAGAAATTCCGTGCCTTTCCCTGCAGCGGGACGGGTAGAGAGGGTAATAGAGCCGCCGTGCAGCTCCATGATACGGCGGGTGATGGACAGGCCCAGGCCGCTGCCCTGGCCGGAACGGGCATCGCTGCCTACCACAAAGGGCTCAAAAATAGATTTCATCCGCTGCGGGGGAATCCCTGCGCCGTTGTCCGCCACAGTGAGCAGAGCCTTGCCCTCGGTCTCGGTCAGCCGGAAGAAGAGCATGGTGCCCAGCCGGTTGTGGCGCAGAGCGTTGGACAGCAGATTATCCAGAACCCGGCGGAATTGCAGGGGGTCCAGCTGGCAGCGCAGGGCCCGGTCGGGCAGATCAATGTCCAGCCCGAAGCCCGCCAGATCGATCTCGTCATATTTGTCCGCCAAATAGGCCCGCAGAAATTCGCACAGATCGGTGGGCTCGGTGTGGAGTACGAACTCCGGATGCTCCACCTTGCTGTATTCATGGAAGGCGTCCACCAGCTCAGTGAGGGCGGCCGCCTTCCCCTGAATGGCCCGCAGATAGCGCTCCTGCTCCTCGGGGGGCACCTTGCCGTCGCAGATGGCGTCAATGTAGCCGGCAATGACGGTGATGGGAGTTTTGAGGTCGTGGGAGATGTCGGCAATCAGCTTCTGCCTGCTCTGATCCAGCCGCTGGCGCTCCGCTTCACTCTCGGCCAGCCGGTCGGAAAAACGGTCAAAGCTCTCCCCAATACGCCGGATCTCCCGGGTTCCGCCGCAGTCCCCCACCCGGACCATCCGGCCCTCGGACTGGGAGACCACCGCGTCGTTGAGCCTGCGCAGAGGCCGGCCGATCCGGCGGCTGAGCCACCAGATGAAGAGCCCTGCGCTGAGCAGGAACAGGGGGATAAAGAGGAGCCAAACCTTCCAGGAATCCTGATAGCGTTTCATGTAATCGGCGTCGCTGATCACCGCCTCACGCAGCAGAACGGTCATGGGCTCGTTGTCCTGATTGACAAAGACCCCACGGGTAAGAAAGGCGTCGGAAAACCGCTTGCCGGACAGGTAGAGAAATTCCTGGGGCGTATAGACGGTCTTGCCCTCCTTCAGGCCGCCAAATATGACCTCATAGGAGCCATTCAGCACCATGGTGTCCACCGATCCGTCGCTCATGGACTGACGGATCACCAGATAGCGGGATTCTTTGTTCGCGTTGGACAACGCAAAGGTGGTAACGGCGGCATCTGCATCCCAGAGCTGGACGCAGTCCAGTTCACTGGGGGTGCAGAGCGGGTCAAACCCGAGATCGGAGGAGTAGACCAGCAGACCATCCCCGTCATAGACGGCAAAGGCGCTGCCTGTGTCGCCGGTATAGCGGGTCAGGCTCTGGTAATTGCCGGATAACAAGGCGCTGTCGGCCATCAGACCGGCCCAGTCCGCCGGTTGATAGAGCCGGGTCAGCCACTGATCCCACAGAGAAAAGATCCCGCCCACAATGACCAGCAGGGTGAGGGTAAACAGCAGGTAATTGCGTACCAGCAGGCCGAACAGGCTGCCGGGAACCGGTTTATTTTTCAAGCTTATACCCCAATCCTCTCACGGTGATGATATAGCGGGGGTCCTTCGGGTCGTCCTCCAGCTTGTCCCGCAGCTTGGAGATGTGGACCATCATGGTGTTGTCGTCCCCCTCAAAGTAGGGGCCCACCGCCCCCTCGTACAGCTGGATCTTGGTGAAGATCCGGCCGGGGGAGCGCATGAGCAGGGCCAGGATCTTATATTCCATGGGGGTAAGAGCTACGGGGACGCCCCGTTTGGACAGCTGGCAGGTGACGGTATCCAGCGCCAGATCCCGGACCGTGAGCACATCCTGACCTGTCCGGCCCGCTCGGCGCAGCTGGGCCTTCACTCGGGCCACGATCTCCACCGGGTTAAAGGGCTTGGCAATGTAGTCGTCCGCCCCCAGATTCAGACCCAGAATCTTGTCATTGTCCTGGTTTTTGGCGGACAGGATCAAAATGGGCAGCTGGCTGTACTGTCGCAGGGCGCGGGTCAGCTCAAACCCGTTGAGGCCGGGCATCATGATATCCAGAATGGCCATGTCAGGGCTGTGGGTTCGGGCCAGTTCCAGCGCCTTGCTGCCGTCATCCGCCTCCAGAACCCGAAAGCCTTCGCCTTCCAGATAGAGACGCAGCAGGCCCCGGATATCCGCGTCGTCCTCGGCAATGAGAATCATAGGTGTCATGGACAGCGCCTCCTCGTGCTGTATTGTGCTCCCATTGTAACAGAGGAAGGCGGATTGGGAAAGTCCGGCCCGCGAAAAAAGCGGAGCCTTTACGAAT
>NZ_CAJFGT010000016.1:0-36412 GCF_904377885.1 Flavonifractor sp. An112
GAAATATCAGGAGAGCGCCAAGCTCATCGACAAGGGCGCTCTGTACGATACCGCTGAGGCCATGGAGCTGGTGGTCAAGACCGCTCCCGCCAAGTTCGACGAGACCGTTGAGCTGCACGTGAAGCTGGGCGTTGACTCCCGTCACGCCGACCAGCAGGTCCGCGGCGCCATCGTTCTCCCCCACGGCACCGGCAAGACCCAGCGCGTGCTGGTCTTCGCCAAGGGCGACAAGGCTGAGGCTGCTAAGGCTGCCGGCGCCGACTTCGTGGGCGAGATGGACATGGTTGAGAAGATCCAGAAGGAGAACTGGTTCGACTACGATGTGGTCGTGGCTTCTCCCGACATGATGGGTGTTGTGGGCCGTCTGGGTAAGGTCCTGGGCCCCAAGGGCCTGATGCCCTCCCCCAAGGCCGGCACCGTCACCCCCGACGTGGCCAAGGCTGTTACCGAGATCAAGGCCGGTAAGGTTGAGTACCGTCTGGACAAGACCAACATCATCCACTGCCCCATCGGCAAGGTCTCCTTCGGCGCTGAGAAGCTGACCGAGAACTTCAACGCTCTGATGGGCGCCATCATCAAGGCTAAGCCCTCCGCCGCCAAGGGTCAGTACATTCGCTCCTGCGTGTGTGCTTCCACCATGGGCCCCGGCGTGAAGATCAACGGCGCTAAGCTGATGTAATGTAAAATGGGGAGCAGGTTTTCCTGCTCCCCGTTTTTCTCACTCTTTTCCCCAGGATACTCACAAAAAAGTGATCATTTTTCAAAAAAGTGCTTGACATCCCCGGGGTTCTATTGTATACTATCAGTCGTGTTCAAAGACAGCAGGCGGCGCAAGCCGTAAGTCCTGCCGAGAATGCAGCCACAACGGAATGAACTTCTTTGTGCTGTTTTCGCTGCTTTGAATGCGAAAACAGCTTTTTTGTTGCGTGACTGCATCGGAAAAGTTGAACTCAAATTCAACGGAGGTGAATCCAAATGCCTAACGCAAAGGTTCTCAGTGAGAAGCAGGCCATCGTGGCTGAGCTGACCGAGAAGCTGCAGAACGCCGCCAGCGGCGTGCTCGTGGACTATAAGGGCATCACTGTGGCCGAGGACACCGCTCTGCGCGCCGAGTGCCGCAAGAACGAGCTGGACTACGCCGTGGTGAAGAACACCCTGGTGCGTTTCGCCATCAACAACGTGGGTCTGAACGAGATGGATGACGTGCTCAACGGCACCACTTCTCTGGCTCTGTCCCACGGCGATCCCATCGCTCCCATGCGTGTGATCAACAAGTTCGCCAAGCAGTTCAACGGTGCTAAGTTCACCATCAAGGCCGGCTTTATGGACGGCAAGGTCCTGTCCATGGACGAGATCATGGCTCTGGCTGAGCTGCCCTCCAAGGAGGTCCTGCAGGCTCAGGTCCTGGGCACCATGCTGGCTCCCATCACCAGCCTGGCCATCGTCATCAAGGCCATCTGCGAGCAGAAGGGCGGCTCTGTCGAGGCTGCCGAGCCCGCCGAAGCTGCCGCCGAGTAATTCCCCGCACCATTCTGTATCAATTATAATTTATTTAGGAGGTTACCTATCATGGCTTCTGAGAAAATCACTGCCCTCATTGAAGAGGTTAAGGGTCTGACTGTTCTGGAGCTCTCCGAGCTCGTGCACGCTCTGGAGGAGGAGTTCGGCGTTTCCGCCGCTGCTATGGCTGCTCCCGCCGCTGGCGGCGCTGCTGCTCCCGCTGCTGAGGAGAAGACCGAGTTCGACGTGGTGCTGGCTGAGGTCGGCGCTGAGAAGATCAAGGTCATCAAGGCTGTCCGTGAGATCACCGGCCTGGGCCTGGCTGAGGCCAAGGCTGCTGTCGAGGCTGCCCCCAAGGCTATCAAGGAGGGCGTCTCCAAGGACGAGGCCGAGGAGCTGAAGAAGAAGCTGGAAGAGGTCGGCGCCAAGGTGGAGCTGAAGTAATTCCGCTTTCCAATCGGATGAAAAAGACCTGCTGCATTTGCAGCAGGTCTTTTTTTACCGGGCCGGGAATTTCCCGGCCCGGTTTTGTTTTAATCAAAGATCAGAGTAGCGAAGTAGTCCTCCGGGGTCTCCGCCCGGCGGATCAGCCTGGTGGAGCCGTCCTCCTGCAGGAGCACCTCGGCAGAGCGCAGCTTGCCGTTATAGTTGTAGCCCATAGAGAAGCCGTGGGCGCCGGTGTCATGGATCACCAGCAGGTCTCCCCGCTCCACCTCCGGCAGCATCCGGTCGATGGCAAACTTGTCGTTGTTCTCGCACAGGCCGCCGGTGACATCATACTTGTGGTCGCAGGGGGCGTCCTCCTTGCCCATGACGGTGATGTGGTGATAGGCGCCGTACATGGCGGGACGCATCAGGTTGGCGGCGCAGGCGTCCACCCCCACATACTCCTTGTAGGTGTGCTTAAAGTGGAGCACCTTGGTCACCAGGCAGCCGTTGGGCCCCAGCATAAAGCGACCCAGCTCGGTGTAGATGGCCACATCCCCCATGCCCGCGGGCACCAGGATCTGCTCAAACTGCTTGCGCACCCCCTCACCAATGGCGGCAATGTCGTTGGCGGGCTGGTCGGGCTTATAGGGGATACCCACTCCGCCGGACAGGTTGATGAAGCAGATATCACAGCCCGTCTCCTGCTCCAACTCCACCGCCAGCTGGAACAGGATGCCCGCCAGGGTGGGATAGTACTCATTGGACAGGGTGTTGGAGGCCAGGAAGGCGTGGATGCCGAACCGCTTGGCTCCCATGGCCTTCAGCTTTTTAAAGCCCTCAAAGAGCTGCTCCCGGGTGAAGCCGTACTTGGAGTCGCCGGGGGTATCCATCACCTGGAAGCCCTCGGTAGATGCGCCGATGGTGAAGGTACCACCGGGGTTGAAGCGGCAGGAGATGGTCTCGGGGATATATCCGATGGTCTCCTTGAGAAAATCAATGTGAGTAAAATCGTCCAGATTGATGGTAGCGCCCAGCTGGGCGGCCATCTTGAAATCCTCCGCCGGGGTATCGTTGGAGGAAAACATAATCTCCGGCCCGGTGAGACCGCAGCGCTGGGAGAGCATCAGCTCGGTGAGGGAGGAGCAGTCGGCGCCGCAGCCCTCCTCCCGCAGGATCTTCAAAATGGCAGGATTGGGGGTAGCTTTCACGGCAAAATATTCTTTAAAGCCCGGATTCCAGGCAAAGGCAGCTTTCAACCGCCGGGCATTTTCCCGGATGCCCTTTTCGTCATACAGGTGGAAGGGTGTGGGGTACTGCTGGGTGATGGAGCGCAGCTGCTCCGCTGTCACAAAGGGTCGTTTCATGGGGTCACCTTCTTATCTTTTGCTATTTACTATAGTAAAGTTTCGGCCATCTGTCAATGTACAGATCATCCTTTGTTTCCCAATTTCACAAATCCATCTTTAGAATTATGCCCAAATGCGCAAAATATCACCGGCCCTCCTTGCATATATAACGCTGTTTTGATATAATATCATGAATTTAGAATGCGGACAGGGGGCGTTTGTTTTGAAAGGGAAGGTATTGCAGCAGACAGACGCTATGGCTAGGAGGCAATTGTTTTTTCTTTGAAAAAGCAGTTGCTTTTTTTCTGCCCACATGGAAAGAGAGGAATGTTGAATGAACGACACCCGCACCCCCGGCAGTGAGCCCATCCGGGATGCACGCACCCTTGGTCTGCCCAAGATGCTCATCCTGGGCCTGCAGCATATGTTCGCCATGTTTGGCGCCACTGTGCTGGTCCCCATCCTGGTTCAGGGCTACGGCCTGCCCCTGTCCATCCAGACCACCCTGTTCTTCGCCGGTATCGGCACCCTGTTCTTCCACATCTGCACCCGTTTGAAGGTACCTGCTTTCCTCGGTTCTTCCTTTGCCTATCTGGGCGGCTTCTCTGCCGTGGCTGCTCTGGACGCCGGTAAATACGCCGGCATGGACCCGGCCGTCAAGCTCCAATATGCCTGCGGCGGCATCGTGGTGGCCGGTCTGCTCTATGTGGTACTGGCCGCCATCATCAAGCTGGTGGGCGTGAAGAAGGTCATGCGCTTCCTGCCCCCCGTGGTCACCGGCCCCATCATCATTCTGATCGGCCTGAACCTGGCCCCCTCCGCCGTCTCCAACGCCTCCTCCTGCTGGTGGCTGGCCATCGTGGCCATGGCCATCATCATCGTGGCCAACATCTGGGGCAAGGGCATGATCAAGATCATCCCCATCCTGCTGGGTGTGGTGGGCTCCTACGTCATCGCCGTCATTGCCAACGCCATGGGCGCCACTGCTCTGGACACCGCCGGCAATGTGGTGCCTCTGATCGATTTCTCCGGCGTGGCTGCCTCCGCCCCTGTGGGCCTGCAGCCCTTCTTCACGGATTTCACCGGCTCCATTGCCAAGTTTGACCTGACCTCCATCCTAGTTATGGCTCCCATCGCCATCGCCGCCATGATGGAACACATCGGCGATATGTCCGCCATCTCCGCCACTGTGGGCGAGAACTTTCTGGAGAACCCCGGCCTCCACCGCACCCTCATCGGCGACGGCATCGCCACCTCTCTGGCCGGTCTGTTCGGCGGCCCCGCCAACACCACTTACGGCGAGAACACCGGCGTGCTGGTGCTCTCCCGTGTGTATGACCCCAAGGTGGTCCGTCTGGCCGCTATTTACGCGGTGATTCTGTCCTTCTCCCCCGCCTTTGCCGCCATCGTCAACTCCATTCCCACCGCTATTATCGGCGGCGTGTCCTTCATCCTCTACGGCATGATCTCCGCCATCGGCGTGCGCAACGTGGTGGAAAACCGGGTGGACTTTACTAACTCCCGGAACCTGATTATCGCCGCCGTCATTCTGGTGTGCGGTCTGGGCTTCTCCAACGGCATCACCTTCTCCATCGGTGAGGCCCATGTTACCCTCACCAACCTGGCCATCGCCGCCATTGCCGGTATCGCTCTCAACGCCATCCTGCCCGGCAAGGACTATGAGTTCGGCTCCGACGTCACCGAGGGCCGTTCCGGCGACTTCGGCCGGTATTAAGGCCAATGGAACCACTTGTTGCGGAAGTGACATCTTTTTGCGGTGGCTTTGCCCCGGCCTTCTGGTAAGATGAGACCAGAAAGTCAGGAGGTGTTTCCATGAAACTGCCAGAGAAACTTGTAACGCTGCGCAAGCAGCGGGGCCTATCCCAGGAGGCTATGGCGGAGCAGCTTGGGGTGTCCCGTCAGGCCATCTCCCGCTGGGAACAGGGCTCTGCACAGCCCGATGCTGGCAACCTGTTTCAACTCAGCCGCCTGTTCCAGGTCTCCGCCGACTATCTTCTGGATGATACCATGGACCACCCCGTTCAACCTGCCCCATCCACCTCAGCCGATCCTCTGAAAAAGCGCCGGCTGGCCGGACTGCTGCTGGCCGCCGTCGGACTGCTGGGAAATCTGGTGATCTATATCCTCTCCCGGATCATAGCGGTCACGGTCACCACCACCTATCACATCGATCAAATTCAGCAGTCCTATCAAAGCAATGAAACCATCCACAGCTGGAAGTATTTCATCCAGGTCTATGATCTGGAGGTACTTACCGCTCTGCTCTGTTTTCTGCTGGTGGGAGGGGTGGCCCTTGTTCTGGTCTCCTGGCCCCCGGTCCGCTCCAAGCTGTTTGACTGACAGAAAAATGCCGCGGCAAATGCCGCGGTATTTTTTAGCCCATCTGACCTTATTATATTTTCTATATCTGGCGTTTGAATAAAGGTCAGTCCAGCGCTATAATCAAGGCAAAGAGAAAGAACAAAGGAAGTGTTCTCCATGCGATCCCGTTCCAATTCTACGCTGAAAATCGCCGTTTTGGCCATGATGGCCGCTCTGGTGTTTGCCAGCAACTACCTTCGCATCACCATGCCCATCGCCATCGGAGGCAATACCTCCTTTACCCTGGCCAACATCATGTGCTGTCTGTCCGGCCTGCTGCTGGGCCCCATCGGCGGTCTGGCCTCCGGCCTGGGTTCCGCTCTGTATGACCTGACCAATCCTCTGTTTGTCTCCGAGTGCTGGCTCACCTTCCTGACCAAGGGTGCCATGGGCCTGGGTGCCGGTCTGGTCATGTGGAAGGTCTCCCACCGGGAGGAACCTACCTATCCCCGCTGTCTGTCCGGCGCGGCTCTGGGCTGCGTGATCTACTACATCCTCTATTTTGCCAAGAGCTACTTCTACAACGGCCTGCTGGTGGACGGTCTGACCCCCACTGTGGCGCTGGCCACCTTGCCGCTGAAGGTACCCGCCTCCATCTTCAATGCGGTACTGGCCCTGGTGGCCGCTCCCCTGCTGTGCGTACTCATCCGTACCGCCCTTAAGCGTTCCCACCTGAAGCTTGCCTGATTCCTGCATAAAAAATGCCCGCTGCTTTTTGCAGCGGGCATTTTTGTATTCCTTACAGCACAGCCTTAATGCGCTCCACGGCCTGACGGGTGGCCTCAGCCTCGCCAAAGGCGGTGAGACGAATGTAGCCCTCGCCGCTGGGACCGAAGCCAGCGCCGGGGGTAGTGACCACGTTGGCCTCCCGCAGCAGCTTGTCGAAGAAGTCCCAAGAGCCCATGCCGTCGGGGGTGCGGGCCCAGATATAGGGGGAATTCTCTCCGCCGGACACAGTAAGACCGGCAGCAGCCAGGCCCTCCCGGATCACCTTGGCGTTGTTCAGGTAGTAGTCGATGGTCTCCTTCACCTGCGCACGGCCCTCGGGGCTGTACACGGCCTCAGCGCCCCGCTGGACCACATAGGGCACCCCGTTGAACTTGGTGCACTGACGGCGGTTCCACAGGCCGTTGAGGGCGGTGCCGTTGCGCTCCAGGTCCTTGGGGATCACGGTATAGGCGCAGCGGGTGCCGGTGAAGCCGGCGGTCTTGGAGAAGGAGCGGAACTCAATGGCGCAGGTACGGGCCCCCTCGATCTCAAAGATGGAGTGGGGAATGGCGGGATCGGTGATGAAGGCCTCGTAGGCGCTGTCAAAGAGGATGACGGCACCGGTGGCGTTGGCGTGGTCCACCCAGGCTTTCAGCTGCTCCCGGGTGGCCACAGCACCGGTGGGATTGTTGGGGAAGCACAGGTAGATCAGATCCACCTTTCCCTCCGGAATGGCGGGAGAGAAGCCGTTCTCCGCCACGCAGGGCATATAGACCAGGTTGCTCCACCGGCCGGTAGCGGCGTCGTAGTCCCCGGCCCGGCCAGCCATGGCATTGGTGTCCACATACACGGGGTACACCGGGTCGCACACCGCCACCACGTTGTCAATGCCAAAGATATCGCCGATGTTGCCGCAGTCGCTCTTGGCGCCGTCGGACACAAAGATCTCATCGGGCTGGATATCCACCCCCCGAGCTTTGTAGTCGTGCTCCGCAATGGCCTGCCGCAGGAAGTCGTAGCCCTGCTCCGGGCCGTAGCCGTGGAAGCCCTGGGCGGTGGCCATCTCGTCCACCGACTTGTGCATGGCGGCGGTAACGGCGGCAGGCAGAGGCCGGGTCACGTCGCCGATGCCCAGCCGGATCAGGGTCCGGTCCGGATTGGCCTCACTGTAGGCCGCCACCCGGCGGGCAATTTCAGAAAACAGATAGCTGCCGGGCAGCTTGTTGAAATTTGCATTGATGGTTGCCATTTTACTCTCTCCTTTGCATTAAACAGGGTATTCTCCTTCAAAGACCGTATTGGCCGGTCCTGTCATAATCATTTCCATCTCATTGTCCGGCCACTCCAGTTCCAGCACGCCGCCGGGCAATTCCACAGCGGCTCGTCTGCCGCACTTGCCCTGGACCACCGCTGCCGCCAGAGCGGCACAGGCCCCGGTGCCGCAGGCCAGCGTTTCACCGCTGCCCCGCTCCCACACCCGCATGACCAGCCGGTCCGGGGCAGCACAGCGGACAAACTCCGTGTTGACGCTCTGAGGAAAGGCAGCATGGTGCTCAAAACAGGGACCCAACTGTTCCAGATCCAGCTCCTCCGGGCGGTCCACAAAGAGGACGGCGTGTGGGTTGCCCATGGACACCGGGGTAATCTGCCACATACGCCCCCCCGCTGTCAGCTCCATGGCTGTCCTTACCTGTGGGCGGCCCATATTCACCCGGACCGCCTTCACCAGGCCGTCCTCGGTCAGCAGCTCCAAAGTACGCAGGCCGCCGCCGGTCTCGATGGTCAGTTTCCTTTTGTGGGTCAGCCCCTTGTCATAGACATATTTGCCCAGGCAGCGGATGCCGTTGCCGCACATCTCCCCCTCCGAGCCGTCGGCGTTGAACATCCGCATTCGGAAGTCCGCCTGGTCCGAGGGACAGATACAGATGATGCCGTCGCCGCCCACACCAAAGTGGCGGTTGCTCATCCGCCGGGCCAGAGCGGGCAGATCCTCCGGCAGGCCCTCCAGGCCATTGAGGTAGATATAGTCGTTACCCAGACCCTCCATTTTGGTAAAGCGCATATGGCTCCTCCTGTCTGCAAATATGCAGCAGCGGCGGTCCTGTCCCGGACCGCCGCCGCGAGACTGCTTCGTCTCCTACTATTTTATGCTCCTTACCAACGGTCCAGAATCATCCGGGCCGCCTGAGCCAGCTTGACACCGGCTGCCATGCTCTTCTTCTGGAGCGTGCGGTGGGCCTCCTCCTCGCTGAGGCCCTCGGTCATCAGCTTGGCCTTGGCCTGGACAATGCAGTCCCGTTCTTCCTGACTGCGTCCAAGGGGCTGGGCATGGACCTGTGCCAGCAGCTCCTCCACCGCACCCAGCAGCTCACTGCGGGACGCCGGAGCACTCAGCCGCAGTATGTCCGGATGCTGCACGAGATCCAGCTGACTCTGGGATGCCACCATCAACATATGGCAGAAGGAGGGCAGATCCTCATACAGAAGCTCCGCGGGGCCATCGGCAAATTTGTAGCCGCATACCACGGCGGGCACCTGCTGCTCGTGGACAGTACGGCGCACCTGGTCGGCGGAGGTACACAGCAGACAGGCTGCGGTACCCGACCGCTCCAGGATCTCCCGGATGCGCTTGCCGTTTTGCAGGCCGGCAAAAGCTACGATCACCTTTTCCATATCCGGTCAATTCCGCTGGGGTGGACAGGCGATCAATAGTTGATGATGTATCTTTCCCGCTCCCAGGAGGACACGCGGGTGCGGTACTCCTCCCACTCCTTCTTTTTGCCCTCCAGGTAGTTCTGGGCCACGTGGTCGCCCAGGGTATCCAGGATGAGCTGATCGGCCTCCAGAGCTTTGATGGCCTCCTCCAGAGAGCCGGGCAGGGAATCGATGCCGTGAGCCTTCCGGGTGGCTTCGTCCATGGCATAGATGTTCTCGGTAATCTCAGCGGGAGGGGTAAGGCCCTTCTCGATGCCGTCCAGGCCGGCGGCCAGGCACACAGCAAAGGCCAGATAGGGGTTGCAGGCCGGATCGGGGGAGCGCAGCTCCACACGGGTGGACTGACCCCGGGAGGCGGGGATGCGGATGAGGGCGGAGCGGTTGGAGGCGGACCAAGCCAGGTAGCAGGGGGCCTCGTAGCCGGGCACCAGACGCTTGTAGGAGTTGACCAGGGGATTGGTGATGGCGGCCATACCCTTCACATGGGCCAGCAGGCCGGCGATGAAGGAGTAGGCCTCCTTGGACAGACCCCGCTCGCCGTTGGGATCATAGAATACATTCTTGCCGTTGCGGAAGAGGGACATATTGGTGTGCATACCGGAGCCGGCCACGCCGTAGATGGGCTTGGGCATAAAGGTGGCGTGGAGACCGTTCTTCTGGGCCAGGGTCTTGACCGCCAGCTTGAAGGTCATGATATTGTCGGCGGCGTGGAGGGCCTCTTCATACTTGAAGTCGATCTCATGCTGGCCCTGGGCACACTCGTGGTGAGAGGCCTCAATCTCAAACTTCATGGCCTCCAGAGCCATGCAGATCTCCCGGCGGGTGGACTCGCCGTGGTCCAGGGGACCCAGATCAAAGTAACCGGCCTCGTCGTTGGTCTTGGTGGTGGGCTTACCCTCGTCATCGGTCTGGAACAGGAAGAACTCGGCCTCGGGACCCACATTGAAGGCATCAAAGCCCATATCCTTGGCTTTCTGCAGGGCCCGCTTCAGTACATAGCGGGGATCACCGGCGAAGGGGCTGCCGTCGGTATTATGCACGTCGCAGATCAGCCGGGCCACCTTGCCGTGGTGGGGCTGCCAGGGGAATACCCGGTAGGATTTCAGATCCGGATAGAGGTACTGGTCGGACTCATCGATGCGGACAAAGCCCTCAATAGAGGAGCCGTCAAACATACACTGATTGTTCACAGCCTTCTCGATCTGGGAGGCGGTAATAGCCACGTTCTTCAGCTGGCCGAAAATGTCGGTGAATTGCAGACGGATGAATTTCACGTCCTCTTCCCGTACCATGCGGATGATATCTTCTTTGGAGTGCGGCATGACAGGGGCCCCTTTCTCTCATCAAAATCATAGATTCAGATAGCAAAGAAGGCGCTCCGCCCCCCGGGCCGGAACGCCTTTGTTCACAACTGAAATTAGTATAAGTGCTTGCTCCGCTCCTGTCAAGGGAGTAGCCTACCAGAAAAAGATTTTTGTGGCAACAAGCAGGGGGGCCTGCTTTCGCCCCCCTCTTCCTTGTGCGGACAGCACAAATCCGACACAAAAGGGCGCTCTTTCCAGGTGTCAGACTTTTATCCCGACAGAAACTGTGCTAAAATGCAGACATTAGAATGGCGCCGTCCGCAGACGGAGAAAGGGATGGTCAACACATGGAATATCGGATCGAACGGGACAGCATGGGCGAGATGCAGGTGCCCGCCGACCGCTACTGGGGCGCTCAGACCCAGCGCAGCTACCAGAACTTCAAGATCGGCACGGAGCGGATGCCCCAGGAGATTATCCGTGCCTTTGGTATCCTGAAAAAGGCCGCCGCCATGGCCAACCACAGCCTGGGCAAGCTGGACGAGGAGAAGCTGAATGTGATCTCCCAGGCCTGTGACGAGGTGATTGCCGGCCAGCTGGACGGCCACTTCCCCCTGGTGGTATGGCAGACCGGCAGCGGCACCCAATCCAACATGAACGTCAACGAGGTGGTGGCCAACCGGGGCAATGAGCTGGCGGGCAAAAAGCTGCTCCACCCCAACGACCACGTCAATATGTCCCAGTCCTCCAACGATACTTTCCCCACCGCCATGCACATTGCCGCTGCGGTGGAACTGGAGGACAAGCTCTTCCCCGCTCTGGACGCTCTTATCTCCACCTTTAAACGCTTGGAGGAGGAAAATCAGGACGTGGTGAAGAGCGGCCGCACCCATCTCCAGGACGCGGTGCCCATCACCGTGGCCCAGGAGATCAGCGGCTGGCGCTCCAGCCTGGAGAAGGACAAGGCCCTGCTGGAGCTGGCCCTTCCCGCACTCCACCAGCTGGCCCTGGGCGGCACCGCTGTAGGAACTGGCCTCAACGCCCCCAAGGGTTTCGACACCGCCGTGGCTCAGGCGGTGAGTCAGCTCACCGGCAAGCCCTTTGTCACCGCTCCTAACAAGTTCCACGCCCTCACCAGCAAGGACGAGCTGGTCTTTGCCCATGGCGGCCTGAAGGCCCTGGCCGCCGACCTGATGAAGATCGCCAACGACGTGCGCTGGCTGTCCTCCGGCCCCCGGTGCGGCCTGGGCGAGCTCCATATTCCCGAGAATGAGCCCGGCTCCTCCATCATGCCCGGCAAGGTCAACCCCACCCAGTGCGAGGCGGTGACCATGGTGGCCGTTCAGGTCATGGCCAACGATGTGGCGGTGGGTATGGCCGCCTCCCAGGGCAACTTTGAGCTCAACGTATTTATGCCGGTGTGCATCTACAACTTCCTCCAGTCGGTGCGGCTGCTGGCTGACGCCATGGACTCCTTCAACCGCAACTGCGCCGTGGGCATCACCGCCAACCGGGACAAGTGCCGCCACAACCTGCACAACTCCCTGATGCTGGTCACCGCCCTCAATCCCTACATCGGCTATGACAACGCCGCCAAGACCGCCAAGAAGGCCCACGCCGAGGGGATCTCCCTGAAGGAGGCCTGCGTCAGCCTGGGCTTCCTGACGGCGGAGCGGTTTGACGAAGTATTCCATCCGGAAGAAATGGTTTAAGAAAGAAGGCTTTTTCATGGATATCAATCAGCAGGCTCTGGACCTCCACTATGAGCTCCAGGGCAAGATCGAAGTGATCTCCCGCAAACCCATCCAGACCCGGGAGGACCTGTCCCTGATGTACACCCCCGGCGTGGCCGAGCCCTGCCGGGTCATCGCCAAGGACTACGAGCAGTCCTTCCGCCTCACCCGCCGGAGCAATCTGGTGGCCGTCATCACCGATGGCTCGGCTGTGCTGGGTCTGGGGGACATCGGCCCCGCTGCCGGTATGCCGGTGATGGAGGGCAAGTGCGCCCTGTTCAAGGAGTTCGGCGGGGTGGATGCCTTCCCCATCTGTGTGGACACCAAAGATGTGGATAAGCTGGTGGAGACCATCGCCCTCATTTCCAAGAGCTTCGGCGGCATCAATCTGGAGGACATCGCCGCTCCCCGCTGCTTTGAGGTGGAACGCCGCCTGAAAGAGGTATGCGACATCCCCGTATTCCACGACGACCAGCACGGCACCGCTATCGTGGTGGCCGCCGCCATGCTCAACGCCGCCAAAGTCACCCGCAAAACTCTGGGACAGATGAAGATCGTCATCAACGGCGCCGGAGCCGCCGGCATCGCCATCGGCAAGCTGCTCATCTCCATGGGCTTCGGCAACATCGTCATGTGCGACATTAACGGCATCATCTGCGAGGGAGACGAAGGCCTCAACGCGGGCCAGGAGGCGATCTCCCACATCTCCAATCTGAACCGTGAGCACGGCACCCTGGCCGACGCCCTGAAGGGAGCCGACGCTTTTGTAGGCGTGTCCCGGCCCAATCTGGTCACCGCCGAGATGGTGTCCACCATGCATCAGGGTATCGTCTTTGCCATGGCCAACCCCACCCCCGAGATCATGCCCGATGAGGCCAAGAAGGGCGGCGCCGTCGTCATCGGCACCGGCCGCTCCGACTTTCCCAACCAGATCAACAACGTGCTGGTGTTCCCCGGCATCTTCAAGGGCGCCCTGGCCGTCCGGGCCAAGGAAATCACTGAGGGCATGAAGATCCGGGCCGCCAAGGCCCTGGCCGCCCTGGTGAAAGACGACCAGCTCAGCGCCGAGTACATCCTGCCCTCCGCCCTGGACAAGACCGTGGCCGACGCTGTGGCCGACGCCGTGGCTCAAGAGGCCAGAGAGCAGGGCATCGCCCGCATCTGAGCACTTTCCAAACAGAAAACCCCCGTTCCGCCAAAGCGGAACGGGGGTTGTTTTTTCTGTTCGTCAGCCGCTCTCTCAGCGGTTGCGGTTGAAGATCTTGAAGATATCGTCGAAGGGATCGTCTTCCGCGGGAGCGGCAGGGGCTTCCTGACCGCCAGCGGGCTGCTGAGCAGGCTGGGCCCCAGTCTTCTTCTCCGCAGCGGCGGTGAAGGGCTTGTTGGGCATGGCGCCCTCCAGTTCCTCAAAGCCGGTAGCAATGACGGTAACCCGGATCTCATCCTCCAGGGTGTCGTCGAAAGCGGCACCGAAGATGATGAGGGCGTCGGGATGGGCGGCCTGCTGCACCAGGTTGGCAGCGGTCTCCACTTCCTCCAGGCCGATGTCCACGGAGCCGGTAACATTGACCAGCACGCCCTTGGCGCCGTTGATGGAAGTCTCCAGCAGAGGGCTGGAAATGGCCATCTTGGCGGCCTCCTCGGCCTTGTTCTTGCCAGCGGCCCGGCCAACGCCCATGTGAGCCATACCGGCATTCTGCATGACGGCGGTCACGTCGGCGAAGTCCAGGTTGATGAAGCCGGTATTCTTGATCAGGTCGGAGATGGACTGCACCGCCTGACGCAGCACATCGTCGGCAATCTCGAAGGCATTCTGGAAGGTAATCTTTTGATCAGTGGCAAACTTCAGCCGCTCGTTGGGGATAATCACCAGGCTGTCCACCCGGGTGCGCAGCTCCTCAATGCCCTTTTCCGCCTGCATCATACGACGGCGGCCCTCAAAGTTGAAGGGCTTGGTGACCACACCCACGGTGAGGATACCCATCTCCTTGGCAATGTCGGCTACGATGGGAGCCGCACCGGTACCGGTGCCGCCGCCCATACCAGCGGTGATGAACACCATGTCGGCGTCCTCCAGTGCCTTGGAAACCGCATTGCGACTCTCCTCGGCGGACTTACGGCCCACCTCGGGGTCGCTGCCCGCGCCCTGACCGCCGGTGAGCTTTTCACCAATCTGGATTTTAAAGGTAGCGCTGGAAACGGCAAGCGCCTGCTTGTCCGTATTCACAGCGATAAAATCAACACCCTTGGTGCCGGATTTCACCATCCGGTTCACCACATTGTTTCCGCCGCCGCCGACACCGATCACCTTGATCGTGACCACATTGTCCGGCCCGGTGTCCAGTCCAAACGCCATAACTGCTCCTCCTATGTAGAACGTATTCGTGAAAAACACACGTAGAAGAGGCAGGACCTGTTATCTTTGGTCCTCCTCCTGGGAAGATACTATATCTAGTTGATTTATTGTATCTCTCTTTTGCTTCGAGGTCAATAGTTCCCGCCGGATTTTAGCAAAGTTTTGGAACATACGGGTGCCAAAGACCACCACTGCCGCCAGGTACAGAGGGATGCCCAATTTCTGCCCCAGCCAGGTAAGAAAAGCGGCGATGGCGGCGTTTCCGATGGTGCCCGACAGGAACACCGACAGCCGGAACTGTTTTTCCAGCCGGGCGCAGTAGCCGCCCAGGGCGGAGTCCAGCGCCGCCAGCAGTCCGGCGGCCACATAGAGGGAATATTGACTGGGAATGGTCCAGGGCACCAGAATGCCCACCAGCACACCCACCAGCAAACCGATCAATTCCAGCATTTACTCGCCCCCCTCTTCGCTCTCCGGCACCACAGTGTGGGCATATTGATACTCCACCGTGCCGTTGTACTTGGGGATGAGCAGCAAGTCGCTGGCTGTCACCTTCACCGAAATTCCCCACTGGCTCAGCACATCCACCACGCCGTTGCGCATGGTAAGCGCGCTGTACAGGGTATCCGGGTCGCCGATGGCGAAGATCACATAGGGCGCGGCGTACCGCCGGCCATTTACAGTCACCACCGCGCCGGTACACCGGATCTCGCTGTTGGCCAGCAGACGTTCTCCGTTAAGGGAGATGGCCTCAGCTCCCGCGGAGCGCAGCTCGTTGACCACCGACAGCAGATCGTTGTCGTGAATGAGATAGTCCGCCTCTTCACCGGTCACATTGCTCTGGGTGGAGTCCTCCAGGATTACAGTGACTCCCGGCCCCTCCACATCGGTGCGGCCGGCGGTGATCTCCAGCTGCTCCACTTCCTTCCGCAGGGCCTCGCTGCCCTCGTCGCCAGAGGCCGCCTGATCCCGATAAATCGCCAGTTCGCCTTGCAGCTGGGCCACCTGATCCTCCAGGGCGTCGTTCTGCTTGCTCTGCTCGTTATACAGCTCCTGCAGGGTCTCCAGGCGGCTGGCATTGGTGGCGTCCGCCGCACCGGTGAGCTGGACCGTCCGCAGCTGTGCTGCCAACAGATAGCCCACGATGATGCACACCACCACCACAGCAAACTCGCCTTTGTTGCGTCGTTTCTTTTCTGCCATGAAATACTCCTTGCTCTTATTGCTCCGGCGCCTGTTCCGGTACCGTGGGCGTATGGGACGGCTGGGCCGGCGCCTCCGGCTGGACCGATTCCTCCGGTTGCACGGATTCCTCCGGCGGAGTTGTGGTCTCCGTCTGAGTCTCTCCGCCAGAGCTCTCCGGCTGCTGCGTGGGCTCCGTGGGAACCTCCAGGGGACTCCAACCCTCTGGCAGCCACCGCTCCGGCAGCAGATGGATCTCCCGCTCATCATAATTCTGGTCCAGAGTACCCGTCCGGGGCAGGCCCCGCTCATCCATGGTCTCCAGGGCCAGCTTCAGCTCGTAGGTCTCCTCGTCAAAGTCGCCGTTCATGGGGAAGATCACCGTCAGATTTTCGCCGTAGCCGAAGCGGATCTCATTGCCGGAGGACAAATCGATAAAGCTCTTCAGGCTTCCTGTCATCACCCGGCTGCGAATGGCCTTCAAAAAGGCCTGGAGCCGCTCCAGCTTGTCCTGCTGCTCAGGGGCCACGGTGAGCACATTGCCCACCGTTGGGTTGACCGGGTCCAGGCCTAGCACCTGGGGCTTGCCCTGAACCAGGGCGGCATCCCCCACCTCCAGCAGCTTGCACTTGTCGTCCAGCAGCCAGTAACTGCCGCCGCTCTCTACCCAGGCTACACCGGTGCTCTCCGTCACCTCAAAAATCAGGGTGTCGGGCAATTTTCGGCTGATGGCCACGTCATCCACATAGGGCAGCTGGGTCAAGATCCGGTCGGCGATCTGGTACTTGTTCAACGTGAACAGGTTGTCCCCTTTTTCTACGCCGGCAGCCGACAGAATCTCTTCCTGCGTATAACGGGAATTGCCTGCCACCACCATGGTGTTCACCCGGAAAAAGATGATGCAGCCTACCAAAATGGCGGCAAAGATGAGCAGAATGGACAGCAGCTTATAGAGGACGCCAAAGCGCCCCCGATTCCGCCGCCGTCTTTTTCTGTTCCGTCTTGCCGCCATTGTGCCGTTCTCCTGTTCTTTTTTCTCCATCCTCGCACAGAATGGTTGATTCTTTGCTAAGAAATTCTTACGATTTCCTCAAACTTATCTCACACCCGCCGGATCTGGGCCCCCAGCCGCTGCAAATCGTACTCCAGAGACTGATAGCCCCGGTCAATATGGTGCAAACCGGTGACGGTGGTGGTCCCCTCCGCCCCCAGAGCGGCCACCACCAGGGCGGCCCCGCCCCGCAGGTCGGAGGCCATAACGGTGGCTCCGTGGAGCCGGGTCACCCCGTACACCACAGCCACCCGGCCTTCCACCCGGATGTCCGCCCCCATACGGATGAGCTCATCCACATGGCGGTAGCGGCTTTCAAACATATTCTCCACAAAGACCGTGCAGCCGGTCCCCCCTGCCAGGGCCGCCATCAGAGGGGCCTGGGCGTCGGTGGGAAAGCCGGGATAGGGCGCCGTCCGCACCGGACGCACTCCCTTCAGCACGCCGTCACTTCCAAGGCAGATCCGGTCCGCCTCACTGTGTACCTGGCAGCCGGCCTCCTTCAGCACTGCCGTCACCGTGGACAGGGTGCGCCAGTCTACGCCGGTTACCTCTACGTCGCCTCCCGCAGCGGCAGCTGCCGCCAGGTAGGTGGCAGCCACGATCCGGTCACCCATCACCCGATAGGCTCCGCCGTGAAGAGGAAGCCCTCCTTCTATCGTGATGACCGAGCTGCCCGCCCCCCGGACCTGGGCGCCCAAAGCCTGCAAAAAGCCCTGGAGGTCCACAATCTCCGGTTCCCGGGCGGCGTTGGTGATGGTAGTGGTGCCCTGAGCGCACACCGCTGCCAGCATGGCGTTCTCGGTGGCCCCCACGCTGGGCAGAGAGAGGACGATGTCCGCGCCCCGCAGCCTGCCGGAACAGGAAAGTCCCCCCTCCCGGTCCTCCACCCTTCCCCCCAGGGCACGGATGGCAGCCAGATGCAGGTCAATGGGGCGGGGTCCCAGCTCGCAGCCGCCGGGCGCGCACAGCCGCGCCTGTCCCATCCGCCCCAGGATGGCCCCCAGGAAGATGACGGAGGAACGCATCTCCCGCATCAGAGCGTCGGGCACGTCCCAGCGGCTGGGGGCGGAGGCGTCCACCACCACGCCGTCCCCCTGCCATTCCGCCCTGCAGCCCAGGTGGCGCAGGATGGCCAGGGAGGCCTCCACATCGGAAAGGCGGGGACAATTCTGGATCACACAGGCCCCCGGAGCCAACAGACAGGCGGCCAGGATAGGCAGCACACTGTTCTTTGCTCCGTGGACCATCACGGAACCCTCCAGCGGCCGGCCCCCTTCTATCACGTATGCACTCATAGCTTCCATCCTCCGCATTCAGGATTTATGTACGCCATCCTATGCGTCCGATGGAAGGCCGGTTCATTTTGCCCGCTTTTCCAACAATTCCTTCAGAGTCTGATAGATTTTTTCCGCCGCGTCGGGAGAGCCCATCTCCCGCAAAGCCCGGCTCATCTTTTCCCGGCGGTCCGGGTCAGCCAGCAGCTGATTGACCAGATCGTAGAGCTTCTCGCCGCTGGACTCGCTCTCAGGCAGCAGCACCGCCCCGCCGGCATTGGCCAGCACCCGGGCGTTCTTGGTCTGATGGTCGGCCACCACATTGGGGGATGGTACCAGCACTGCCGGCCGGGCGATGGCGGTAAGCTCCGCGATGGTGGAGGCACCGGCCCGGCAGAGCACCAGGTCGGCCGCCGCCATCACCAGAGGCATATCATAGATGTACTGCCGCACCTCTATTCCTGGATACTGAGCCAGGTCAATGCCCTGCTCTTTCAAACCGGCCAGGACCTGCTCATAGTTGCGGCCTGCGCCGTGGATGTGCCGCCAGGGCGCGCCCGCCCGGCACTCCCGGACGATGCAGTCGGTGATCTGCTCGTTCATCACCTTGGCGCCCAGGCTGCCCCACACCGACACCACCAGGGGCCGGTCGTCGGTAAAGCCCAGCTTTTCCCGGGCCTCCTTCCGGTTGTAGCGGAAGAAGTCTTCCCGGACCGGGGTGCCAGTCACCACCACCTTGGAGGGATCCTCATAGTGGCCGCGGCTCTCCTCAAAGCCCACCATTACCGCGTCCACCACCTTGGACAGGGTCTTGGTGGTAAGGCCGGGAACGGCGTTGGATTCGTGGACGGCGGTGGGAATCCCACGGGCTGCCGCCGCATTGACCACGGGGTAGGAGGCGTAGCCGCCGGTACCCACCACCAGGTCAGGCCGGAACCGGTCCAGAATGGCGTTGGCCTGCTTCTTGGATTTATTCATATTCAGCAGGGTCTTAATGTTGTGTCCAATGGCCGCCGGGGTGAGGGACCGCTGGAAGTTGGTAATGGTCACTGTCTGGATCTCATAGCCCTCCTTGGGCACCAGCCGGGTCTCCATACCGCCGTCGGCTCCCACAAAAAGCACCTGACAGCCCGGATTGCGGGCCTGAAACATCTGGGCCAGGGCCACCGCGGGATTCACATGACCCGCGGTCCCGCCGCAGGTAAAGAGGATTTTCATTTACCCATTTCCCTCCTGCACTGTTCTATTCTTGTTTGGGCGCCGGTATTTGTCGTGACACCGACAATACCATGCCCATCTCCGCCAACTGGATCATCAATGCCGTGCCTCCATAGCTGAAGAATGGCAAGGAGATACCAGTGGATGGGATCAGGTTGGTGACCACAGAGATGTTCAGAAAAACCTGTACAGCCGTCAGGGTAGTAATGCCTACCACCAGCAGGGCACCGAAGCGGTCCCGGGCATGGACGGCGATCCAGTACCCCCGGATCACCAGCAGGATAAACAGCAGAATAACAATGGCCGCCCCCACAAAGCCCATCTCCTCACACCAGATGGAGAAGATATAGTCGTTTTCCGACTCGGGCAGGTAGAGGAACTTCTGGCGGCTCTTGCCGAAGCCCACGCCCAGCAGGCCGCCGGAACCAATGGCATAGAGGGACTGGATGATCTGGAAGCCCTTGTCCCGACCATTCATTCCGTCGTTCCACGGGTCCTTCCAGATGGCCAGACGGGTAGCCATGTAGCTGGTCTGGGTCATGATGAAGAAAAGACCTGCTGCCGCCACGGCGCCGCCGCCGATAAACCAGTACAGCTTAATACCCGCGGCAAAGAGCACCGACGCACCGCCCACCAGCACCAGGATGGTACCCGACATATGGGGCTCCATCAGCATCAGAATGGCCACCAGGCCCAGGATGAGGAAATAGGGGATGGGTTCCAGGACCCCCTTCTCATCCAGCCAGGCATAGAGGCCGCTGAGGGGGTGACGGGGCGGCAGCCGCTTGTGCTTCTCCGTATTGCGCTTGGACAGGCGGGCCGCAAAGTACATGATGACGCCCACCTTGGCAATCTCAGAGGGCTGGAAACCGCCGATGATGGGCAGACTGATCCACCGCTGGGCGCCCACGGTGCTCTTGCCGTAGCCGAAGGGAATGACCAGCACCAGCAGGATAATAGAGATGCCCAGCACGAAAATAGACAGGCCACGGAAGGTCTGATAGTTGATCTTGGAGATCAGAAACATGGCGATCAGGCCCACCACGCCAAACCCAGCCTGCTTGATAAAATAGTTGGCCGGATCCAGCCCCTCCTGCATGGCGGTGGGATAAGACGCAGAGAACACCGCAATCACACCAATGGCGGTAAGGATCACCACCAGCATCAGAAACGGGATATCGATGGGCCCCCGGGCCAGCTGCTGCATCACCGTCAGGTCTCGTCTGCGTTTTACCATGGTCTGTCACCTCCCGTATCACGATACCAATGGGTCAGCGGTACATGACCCCCCAGAAAGCCAGCGCGCACATCACCAGGGTAATCCCGGTAAACACGCAGAACAGTTTGACCTCACTCCAGCCGCCCATCTCCAGATGATGGTGGAGGGGGGCCATGCGGAAGATCCGCTTACCGTGGGTCAGCTTAAAGTATCCAACCTGTATAATGTCGGACAGGGTCTCCGCAATGTAGATGATGCCCACCAGGATGAGCACCAGGGGAATATCCAGACCAAAGGCCAGGCCGCACACCGCGCCGCCCAGGAAGAGGGAGCCGGTGTCGCCCATGAACACCTTGGCAGGATGGAAATTGTAGATCAGGAAACCGGCCAGGCCGCCCAGCAGAGCACCGGAGAAAATGCCCAGCTCATAGTGGCCCCACCAGCAAGCCACGGCGGTAAAGAAGAGCATCACCGGCATGGTAACGCCGCTGGCCAGACCGTCGATGCCGTCGGTGATGTTGACGGCGTTGACGCAGCCCACCATAACAAAGGCGGCAAACACCATATACACCGGCCAGGGCACCGACAGGGTCACGTTGAAGAAGGGGATATACAGGTCGGGGGTCAGATAGCCGAAGTTGCGCATGAGCACAGTGAACAGGATGGCTGCCGCCAGCTGCAGAATGAACTTCTGGGGGGCGGTCAGGCCGGTGTTCTCATGCTTCTTTACCTTAAAATAGTCGTCGATATAGCCGATGATGCCAAACACCAGGGCAAAGAGCAGAACAAATCCGCCGCCGAACTTCCCAGCGGCAAAATCCTGCCAACCCAGTGCTGCCACCGCCACGATGGCGGCGATGATAAACATGAGTCCACCCATGGTGGGGGTACCCTGTTTGGACATATGCCAGGTGGGGCCAATCTCCTTGATGGACTGGCCAGCCTTCATGCGCCGCAGCACGGGAATGAGCACCCGGCCCGCCAGAGCGGCCACCACAAACCCGATCAGGCAGCTGATGACGATCCTCAACATCTCTTTTGCAACCTCCAAAGCCTCTTGCAGCTCAAATTTTGTCCGTTCCAAATGGACCAACGTGGTATTCTATCACAGACTGTCCCTGGTTTCCACTCTAAAATGCAACAAAGTTCTGCTTCTCTCCGGCAAAAAAGGCAGCCACTTCCTCCCGCTCATCCAGATGGTGCTGCACGCCGTCGATCTCCTGGTAGGTCTCATGGCCTTTGCCCGCCAGTACCACCGTATCCCCAGCCTGGGCAAGGGAGAGGGCCAGGGCAATGGCCCGCCGCCGGTCAGGTTCCACATGGCACTGGGCTCCGGTGCCCTCCATCCCCTTCAGGATGTCCTGAATAATGGCCTGGGGCTCCTCGGTGCGGGGGTTATCGGAGGTAACCACCGTCACATCGGCCAGCTGCCCGGCGATGGCTCCCATCTGGGGACGCTTGGACCGGTCCCGGTCACCGCCGCAGCCAAACAGACAGATCACCCGGCCTTTGGTAAAGTCCCGGACGGTGGTAAGAATGTTCTCCAGAGCATCCGGGGTATGGGCATAGTCAATGAGCACTGTGTAGTCCGCCGGTACCGGCACCACCTCAATGCGGCCCTTCACTCCCTTGGCATTGGCCAGAGAGGAGGCAATCTGACCCAGAGGCAGACCCAGGGTCAGGCCACAGGCAATGACGCCCAGGGCGTTGTAGATGGTAAAGCCACCGGGGATAGGCAGGCGGACCCGGGCAATGGCGTCCATGGTCACTGCCTCAAACTCCACCCGGTCGGGGAAAAGCCTCAGATTCTTGGCGGTGAGATCGGCCTCATCCCGGCTCTCAGAGTAAGTAAAAGAAGGACAGGGTACGCTCTGGGCGTAATACCGTCCGGCCTCATCGTCCAGGTTAAGTACCGCTGTACCGCACTGGTGAAACAGCAGGCCCTTGGCCTGCCGGTAGGCCTCCATGGTTTTGTGAAAGTCCAGATGATCCTGAGTCAGATTGGTGAAGATACCAGCCCGAAAGGAGATGCCGTCCAGCCGGTGGAGCACCAGGGCGTGGGAAGAGGCCTCCATCACCACATGGCTGCATCCGGCATCCGCCATTTCCCGCAGCAGCTTCTGCACCTCCCAGGACTCCGGAGTGGTGCGGTGGGCAGGCAGAACCTCCTGGCCGATCATATTCTGGTTGGTGCCGATGAGGCCGACTTTCGCCCCCAGCACCCCCTCCAGCATGGCTTTCAGCAGATAGGTGGTTGTGGTCTTGCCGTTGGTACCGGTGACAGCCAACACCGTCAGTTCCTCCGCTGGATGTCCAAACCAGTTGGCGGACACCGCGGCCAGGGCCGCCCGTGGGTTCTCCGTTACCAGCCACGGGCCCTCTTCCGCCGGCGGGCGGCGGCACAAGATGGCCGCCGCCCCCTGATCCAGCGCCTGCTGAATGTACTTGTGGCCGTCGGTCTTGTAGCCCGGCAGGGCCACGAAGAGGCAGCCGGAGATCATATCTCGGGTGTCATAGCAGATGCCTGAAATTTCCACATCCTGGATGTGACGGGCCGTTAGTTTTACACCCGCCAACACTTCATTCAGCTTCATGCTCACACCCCGCTTTCTCCCCACAGGGGAAGGTAATTACAGGCCCGCGCCGCTGGCCGTGGAGTCAGTAAAGCGCACCTCGATGGTAGTGCCCCGGTCCACGCTGGTACCCGCCGGGGTAGACTGCTCATAGGCCACCACGGTGGAACCGAATTCCGAAGCACCGCTGGCCTTCAGATAGAGGCCCTGGGCGGACAGCTTCGCCTTGGCCTGCTCTACGTTCAGGCCGATGACGCTGGGCACCTGGACCTGGTCGGTGGGAACTTCGGCGCCCATATAGACCACCACTTCGCTGCCGCCGGGGATGGATGCTCCCTTGGCCGGGATCTGGCCGGTGACGGTGTCGCCGTCGCCCACCACCCGGATGGACAGGTTATTCTTCTTCAGGGATGTGGTGGCGTCAGCCAGATTCAGACCGGTCAGGTTGGGTACCATCACATCGGCGGTGGCAGAGTAGCTCTTCTCCACGCCCAGATAGTCCAGAATCTTTTCCATCAGCTCGCCAGCCTTGAGGGCAGCCATATTGCCGCCGCTGATGTACCAGTTGTCCGCCGTATAGTTGGAGCCGGGGCTCACCGGCTTGGGGCTGTCGTAAGCCAGCAGGATGACCACCTGGGGATCGTCCGCCGGGGCGAAGCCCAGGAAGGAAACGATGGTGTGGTCGTCGCCCTTCAGGGTCTGGGAGGAACCGGTCTTACCGCCGATGCGGTAGCCCTCCACGGCGGCGTTCTTACCGGTACCGCCGTCCACCACCTTTTCCAGGATGGCCCGGCACCGCTCGCTGGTCTGCTCGCTGATGACCTGCCGCACTTCGGTGGGCTCGGTGTGCTGGAGTACGTTGCCGTCGGCGTCGGTGATCTGGCTCACCACATAGGGCTGCATCAGGTGGCCGCCGTTGACCACGGCAGAGGCGGCGGTGATGAGCTGCAGGGGGGTAACCTGGAAACGCTGGCCGAAAGAGGCCACCGCCAGGTCTACATTGGTAAAATCGTCCCGGCTCCAAATCACGCCGGTGGTCTCACCCTGCATATCGATTCCGGTCTTTTCCAGGAAGCCGAAGTCCTCCAGATAGTCGTAGAACTTCTCCGCTCCCAGCCGCTTGCCGATCTCGATGAAAGCAGGGTTACAGGAGTTGGCCACCGCCTTGGCCAGATCCTGGTCGCCGTGGCCATCGCGCTTGGAACAGCGGATGGGGTCACCGTTCCACCCATCTACCTGGGCCACACCGCTGCAGTAGAAGTGGTCGCTCTCACTGATCACGCCCTCCTCCAAGGCGGCAGCCAGCACGATGGACTTGAAGGTGGAACCTGGCTCATAGGAGCTGGTTACCGCCTTGTTGGCCCACTGGCTGTAAAGGACCTCCTTCTCCGCCTCCTGGACGGCCGCGTCGTAGGCCTCCTGAGCGGTGGCGCCCTCAGCCAGCGCCTTCGTATAGGCCTCCTCCTTGGTGTATCCGCCGCTCTTGATGTCCTCCAGATACTGGAGAAGCACCGGGTCGCTGACAGTCCAGGGATCGTTCAGATCAAAGGTGGGGGAGTTGGCCCAACCCAGGATGGCCCCAGTGTTGGGGTCCATTACCAGGCAGAAGGCACCGTCTTGTATATCGAACTGCTCCACACCCTCCTGGAGGATACTCTCACAGTAGGACTGAATGGTGGCGTCGATGGTGAGGGTCAGATTGTTGCCGTCGGTGGCGTCGTAGTAGTCCTCAAAGCGGTAGAGCAGCTCGGTGCCCACACCGTCCTTGGCGGTGACCACCCGGCCGGTCTGACCGGACAGTTCCTCTTCGAACTGGGCCTCCAGCCCGTAGGCGCCCACATTGTCGGTATTGGGGTTGACCCAGCCCACCACATGGGCTGCCAGGCTTCCCTTGGGGTAGTACCGCTTGCTGGTGGGCATCAGGTAGATGCCGTGGGACAGGTGATTCTCGGTGATAAATTCCTGTACCGCCTCCGACTCCTCTGGCTCCACCCGGTATTTGATGATCTCATACTGGGAGTTCTTGTTCTCCAGATGCTTCATCACATCCTCAGCTTCCAGGTTCAGGATGGCCGCCAGGTTCTCCGCCACAAACTGGTCGGTAGGCTCCGGATAGTCGGGCAGCGTGCCGCCATTCTCCTGAGCGTCCTCCACCTTCTCCCGATAGGTCTCCTGGGTCTCCAGCAGATCCTTGGGGGAGAGCTGCACATTGTACACCGTGGCGCTCATGGCCAGCACGGCCCCCTGGCTGTCATAGATGGTACCCCGGTTGGCGGTAACGGTGCTGTCTCTGGTTTGCTGCTGCACCGCCAGCTCCTGATAGTAGTCATGCTGACTGATCTGGATCTGCCACAGTTTGAAAAACAGGGGGATAAACACCACCAGTCCGAACAGCACCATCAGGAACAGGCTGCGGATCAGAATGGTGCGGTTGGCCCGCCGGTCCGGCTTCTGCCGGATGATTCGAGTGCCTTTCTTTCTTTTTTCTGCCATTTCCGGCTCACCTCGCTTGGGATCATACAGCACTTGTATGCTGCTCCACGGCTTGAAATACCGCAGGAGGGCGTAAGAAAATTTCTTTTCTTACGCCCTCTCTCTCACTTACACTTGCTTGCTGACTTGTTCTTGCCGACGTCTCAGGAACGCCCGCTCTCTTTTCTGCCCGCTGATGCAGTATATGGCGCTGATCAACTGAAATATTCCACAATCTCCGTAAAGATGGAATGCATACTCTCCACGGCCCCCTCCACACCGGTGGCCTCCTCCTGCTGGAAGTAGGTCACCGAGTCAGGCTCGGACAGGTCCACGTAGATGATCTGACCATTCTGGGGCTTGACCATGGCGCCGCTGTCGGTCAGGTTCTGCTCGATGCTCTCCAGATCGTAGGCCAGCTCATACTGGGCCCGCAGTTTGGCCTCCTCCGTCTTCAGGCCAGTCAGATCAGACCGCAGGCTTACCACCTGATCGGAGATCACCGCCAGCTGTACATAGCTGAACAGCAGCAGCACCGCGAAAACCAGTACCGCCAGGAAACCCACCACGGCAAAGGGAGAGACGATACCCGCCTCCCGTACCCGAACCTTGGGACGGACCACCGCACGTTCCCGGGGCCGGACCAGCGGACGGGGACGCAGGACCTCTTCCTGCTCCAGCTGCCGGGCTGCGGAGCCGTCATACATGGGGAAAGGGATGGTATCATATTTGGAATATTTTCTGCGCTTCACGGCAGTTGCCATGGCTGCTCCACTCCATTCTCATTTGTAAATCTGCCGTTATCTCTCTCTCAGCTTCTCCGCCACCCGCAATTTGGCGCTGCGGGCACGGGGATTCTCTTCCAGTTCTTCCGGAACGGATACAATGGGCTTCCGGGTAATCAATTTAATCTGAGGCTTTTTCCCGCACACACATACCGGGAAATCGGGGGGACAGGTGCATCCTTTTGCATACTCCGCCAGGCCGTTCTTCACGATGCGGTCCTCCAGAGAGTGGAATGAGATTACCGCCAGCCGGCCGCCGGGGTTGAGGCGGGGCACTGCGGAGCGCACCATCTTGTCCACCGAGCCCAGCTCGTCGTTGACCGCGATGCGGATAGCCTGAAAGGACCGCTTGGCAGGGTGCTGCTTCTCCCGCAGGGCGGAGGCGGGCATAGCCCCCTTGATGATGTCCACCAGTTCCAGGGTGGTCTCCACCGGCTTTTTCTCCCGGGCACGCACAATGGCTCCCGCAATGGCGGAGGAATAGCGCTCCTCGCCGTACTGCCACAGAATGCGCCGCAGTTCCTCCTGAGGCCACTCATTCACCACGATGCGGGCGGTCAGTCCGTCGGACTGGTCCATCCGCATATCCAGCGGCGCGTCCGCCATATAGGAGAAGCCTCTGGATCCGTCGTCCAGCTGAGGAGAAGACACACCCAGGTCGAAGAGCATTCCGTCCACACCCTCCAGACCCAGCCCGTCCAGAATGGCGTCCAGCTCGCAGAAGTTGCTGTGGACCAGGGTAACCTTGTCCCGCCACTGGGCCAGCCGCTCCTCTGCCGCGTCCAGGGCCGCCTGGTCCCGGTCCACGCAGATCAGCCTGCCGCTGGTCAACCGCTTGACGATCTCCCGGCTGTGACCTGCCCGGCCCAGGGTGCCGTCCAGATAAACACCCTCCGGCTTGATATTCAGCGCTTCTATACATTCCGCCAGCAGTACCGGCTTGTGAGAAAATCCCGTTTCACTCATCTCAGAACCCCAGCATCTCCATACAGGCGGACATCTTCTCCGGCGTCATTTCTTCCTCTTCCTGGGCCTGCCAGGCATTGGCACTCCAGATCTCGGCCCGATCATTGACGCCGATGATGACCACGTCCTTGTCCAGTCCGGCATACTTCCGCAGCTTCTGCGGAATCACAATACGGCCCTGACTGTCCAGTTCGCACTTAGCGGCATTGGCAAAGAGGGGACGCATGGCTTTGGACTGGCTCATGGGAAGGGAGGAAAATTTTTCTGTAAACCGATCCCAGGTGGACTGGGGATAGATGGCCAGACAGGCGTCCACGCCCATAGCCAGATAGAAGGTGACCCCCAGTTCCTCCCGGAGTTTGGCGGGAATGAACAGGCGTCCCTTGCCGTCGATGCTATGCTCGTAGGTACCGGTCACGCCCTTCACTTCCCTCCACTTTGGTGTTTTTAAGCGGGGTTTTCCCCCATTTCGCTCCACCGTCCCCTTCAGTATAAAGGTTCTGTAACGGAATTGCAATAGTTTTTTACTCTTTTTTAACCCCAAAACTCCCTGTTTTTTATACGAAAGTCGTGCTTTTCCGCATCAAAAACATATGTTCGATCTCTTTTCGTTTCCAATCGGCAGCAAAAAGCACCATACCTGGTGGTATGGTGCAAAAAAAATCACAATTTTATCGTATTATGTAAATAGGATAATGGAAAAAAACGGCTCCCCGCCGCAGTGGGGCAGGGAGCCGTTTTGCTGTTATTCGTCGGCCTCAGCGTCGTAGGGCTGACGGCTGTTCTGGGGGCTGCTGCCGCCGGCCACCGCCCGGAACCGGGCGCGGGACTTCTTGATCTCGTCATAGGCCTCGGCCACCGCCTCCTCGGTGCGGCGGAGGGCGTCCTCACAGTAGTCGTTGGCCGCCTTCCGCAGGTCCCGGCTGCGCTCTTCGGCGGTACGCATCATCTCGTTGGCCTTCTGCTTGGTCTGGGCCAGCAGTTCGTTCTCAGACACCATCTGGCGGGCCTGCTCCTCGGCCTGCTTGCGGATGAGCTCGGCCTCCCGCTTGGCGGAATTGATATAATCGGTACGGGCGGCGATCAGCTTCTTGGCCTCGCTGAGCTCCATGGGGAACTGACCCCGCACTTCATCCAGCAGATCCAGAGCCTTGTCCCGCTCCAGAATGCACTTATCGCTGCTCAGGGGCATATTTTTGGCGTCTTCAATCATCTCATAGAGCATATCCAGTAATTCTTCTACACCGGTGGCCATCAGCGATCCCTCCCGCTTTCGATTTTTTGCCGGACGTCCTCAATGATCTCACGGGGGAGAAAGTCCGACAGATCCGCTCCGTAACGGGCCATTTCCTTGACCACGCTGGAGCTGACATAGGTGTACTTGGCGCTGGACGGCAAAAACATGGTCTCCAGCCTGGGATTGAGTTTTCGATTGATGAGGGCCATCTGCAGCTCATTCTCATAATCGGACACTGCCCGCAGACCCTTCACCAGGGTGCAGGCCTTCTTCTGCCGGGCGTACTCCGCCAGCAGAGTGGAGGAGCAATCCACCTCCACATTGGGCAGCTTAGCCACCACCTTGCGGATGAGCTCCGTGCGCTCCTCCGGGGTGAAGAGGCCCCGGTTCACCTTCTCCGAGTTCACCAGCACGCAGACGATGAGCCGGTCAAAGCAGACGGCTGCCCGCTTGATAATATTGAGATGCCCCAGCGTGATGGGATCAAAGCTGCCGGGGTAGATGGCTGTCTTCATAAGGGCTTCACATCCTGTTGCCGACGGTACGGTGATAGATGGTGAGTTTGATCTTGCCGTAGCGGTACTCCCGGCCCTTCTCGTAGGGGCCTTCCAGCTCCGGCAGCACCGACTCGGCGGCGCTTTCGCAGACTATTATACCATTTTCCGTCATGATGTCAATCTTGGCGATGGTCTCCAGGGCCTTTTCCAGCATACCGGTGCCGTAAGGCGGGTCCAGGAAAACCAGGTCAAATTTCTCCCGGCAGCCGGTGAGAAAGGCCAGATAATCCCCCTGGATCACCTTGGCACTGTCCGCCAGCTTGGTGTGGGCCAAATTCTCCCGCACCACCGCAGCGGCCTCCCGCCGCAGATCCACGAAGGTGCAGAAGGCCGCCCCCCGGGACAGGGCCTCGATGCCCATCTGGCCGGTACCGGCAAACAGGTCCAGCACCTGCCGGCCCTCGATGTCGAACTGAACGATATTGAAAACCGATTCCTTCACCTTGTCGGTGGTGGGCCGGGTCTCCAGGCCGGGCAGCTCTTTCAGCTTACGGCCCCGGGCAATTCCGGTGATCACTCTCATGTGGGTCCTTCTCCTTTCGGATGAAAATAGTCAAATACCGCTTGAGCGGCGTTTTTGGGCACCACCTCCGCCAGCTGGGCCTGGGTGGCTTCCTTGATCTTTTTGATACTCTTGAAGTGCTTGAGCAGGTCGCTCCGCCGCTTCTCCCCCACGCCGGGGATCTGATCCAGCACCGAGGCCCGTACCCGCTGGTTCTGCTGCTGACGGTGGAACTCGATGGCAAAGCGGTGGGTCTCCTCCTGGATCTGGCCGATGAGGGAGAAAATGGCCTGATTACCCTGGATGCCGATCTCCCTACCCTCCGGCGTCACCAGGGCCCGGGTACGGTGGCGGTCGTCCTTCACCATACCAAAGATGGGGATGGACAGTCCCAGCGTCTCCAGCACCTTCACTGCCACATTGGCGTGATTGGCACCGCCGTCAATGAGCAGCAGGTCAGGCTTGTCCGCGAATTTCTCGTCCCCTTCCAGGTAGCGCTTGAACCGCCGTGTCAGCACCTGTTCCATGGAGGCGTAATCATCAGGGCCGTCCATATCCTTCAGCTTGAAATGGCGGTAATCCCGCTTCAGAGGACGGGCATTCACATACACCACCATAGAGGCCACGATGTCGTCGGCGCCCTGGTTGGAGATGTCGTAGGACTCGATGCGCCGGGGCGGAGCCTCCAGGTCCAGCATCTTCCCCAGCAACTCCATCAGCTTGCTCTGCCGCTCCTCCCGAGTGGTCCAGCGCTCCACTTCCTCCACCGCGTTCTTGTTGGCCAGACGGATCAGGTCCATCTTGGCGCCCCGCTGGGGGGTCACCAGCTCCACCTTGCGGCCAGCGTCCTCGGACAGCATCCGCATCAGAGGCACTTCGTCCTCCAGCTCACAGGGCAGCAGGATCTGCCGGGGCAGGTTTCCCCGGCCTCCATAGTATTGCCGCACCAGTGCGGACAAAATGTCCGCTGTTTCCTCCTCCATGGGGGTATCGATCAGGTCCCAGTCCTTGGCGGCCAGCTCGCCCTCCACAAAGTGGAGCACCACAAAGCAGCTCTTGGTGGCCTCTCCCTTGTGGAAGCCTACCACGTCGGTATCGGCCAGGGAACCGGCCACCACCTTCTGCCGCTTGCCCAGCAGTTCAATGGCCTTATAGCGGTCCCGCAGTTCGGCGGCCTTCTCAAAGCGCAGCTCCTCGGCGGCCAGTTCCATCTCCGCCTTCAGCTCGTCCCCTACCTCCTGAAACTTGCCCTCCAGCAGGCGGACGGCCTGGTCGATGGCCTCCCGGTAGCGGCTCTGATCCATGTCCTTCCGGCAGTAGCCGTCGCACTGGCCCATGTGGTAGTTGAGGCAGGGCCGCTCCTTGCCGATGTCCCTGGGAAACTTTTTGTTACAGGAGGGCAGGCGCAAGGCCACCCGCAGGGCGTCGATAATATTCTGGGTGTTGCCCCGGCTGCCGTAGGGACCGAAGTACCGGGCCCCATCCTCCGCCGCCTTGTTGGCTAGAGAGAACTTGGGGTACTCCTCCTTCACCGTCAGCCGGATGTAGGGATAGCCCTTGTCGTCCTTGAGCAGGATGTTATACCGGGGCTGGTGGCGCTTGATAAGGGAATTTTCCAGCACCAGGGCCTCAAACTCGGAGTCAGCCACAATGACGTCAAAGTGGTCGATCTGGCTTACCATGGCCCGGGTTTTTTCGGTGTGGGAGGCCAGGTTAGCAAAGTATTGGCTCACCCGGTTCTTCAAGGCCTTGGCCTTGCCCACGTAGATGACCACGTTTTTGGCATCCTGCATGATATATACGCCCGGCTTCAGCGGCAGGGCATGAGCTTTCTCTTTTAACTCGTCAAAGGTCATAGCAAAAACTACAAGCCCTCCTTTCTGCCGTACATGGCAACCCTACTATCAAAAAAAGCGCCGCAGATGCGGCGCTTTTTTCTCTCGCTTTGGTCGCTTACTCAGAGAAGTTGGAGGAGATCAGCTCGATGAGAGCCTCCACAGCTTCCTTCTCGTCGGGGCCGTCTGCAATGAGGTTAATGGAAGTCCCCTTGACGATCCCCAGAGAAAGCACACCCAGCAGGCTCTTGGCATTGACTCTCCGCTCGTCCTTCTCCACCCAAATAGAGCTCTTGAACTCATTGGCCTTCTGGATGAAGAACGTAGCCGGTCTGGCGTGCAGGCCGACCTGGTTGTTCACAACTGCCTCTTTCATATACATAGCGTTTCCCCCCAAGATGCATTCGCATACTTCGTATAATAGGATAGCAAATTTATCCCAAACCGTCAATGACAAAATGCACAAAATCCGTGCAAGAATCTGTTTTGAATGACGAACCCTCTGGTTTTATTTCCGAATCAGAACGGAAACTCCATCACCGCAGCTCGGCGATGGTCACGCCGTCTTCGCCCTCGCCGTAACGGCCGGGGCGGAAGGACTTCACATAGCGGCTACGCTTGAGGTGCTCCCGCACCGCCTTGCGCACCGCACCGGTGCCCTTACCGTGGATGATGCGCACCTCGTTGAGCCGTCCCAGCACCGCGTTGTCCAAAAACAAGTCCAGCGCACCGATGGCCTCGTCGGTCATCATGCCCCGTAGGTCTACCTCGGGAGAGGCTCCCAGGGAGCGCAGCTTGTGCTCCGCCCGGGCCACCACCTTCTTGGCGGCCTTGATGCTCTCCCCTTCCACCACCCGGACCTCGTCCTGTTTGGCGGTGATCTTCAGGATACCGGCCTGAAGCTGGAGGGAGCCATCCTTGTTGACGGAGAGCACGGTAGCCTGGGTGCCCATCTTTACCAGCTCCACTGTATCGCCAGCCTGGGCGGGGCGGGTGGGCGGCGGGACGGGTGCCTCAGGCCGCTGGCCCAGCTTGCCCTCGGCCTCGTTGAGTCTGTGACGCAGACCTGCCCGCTCGTCGTTGATCTTCTGCCAATCCTCTTCCTTCCGCTGGCGGCGGCGCATCTCGTTCAGTTCCTTGAACACCTGGTCGGCGGTGTCCCTCGCCTCGTCCAGGATGGCACGGGCCTCCGCCTGGGCCTTCTCCACCGCCTTCCGGCGCTGGGCATCCATCTGGGCCTTGTACTCCCGGGAGGCCTTGGCGGTCTCCTCCATCTCCCGGCGAAGCTTGGCGGCAGCCTCCTTCTCCTTCTCCATCTCCTGCCGCTGCTCATCCAGCTGGGTGAGCACATCCTCAAAGCGGACGTTCTCCGCGTCAATGCGGGCGGCAGCCTTCTGGATGATGGACTTGGGCAGGCCCAGCCGCTCAGAGATGGCAAATGCGTTGGATTTGCCGGGGATGCCGATGAGCAGCAGGTAGGTGGGTGCCAGGGAGTCCACGTCGAACTCGCAGGAGGCGTTCTCCACCCCCGGGGTGGTCATGGCGTACACCTTCAGTTCGGCATAGTGGGTGGTGGCAGCCACCAGGGCCCCCATCTCCCGAGCGGACTCGATGATGGCGGCGGCCAGGGCCGCGCCCTCAATGGGGTCGGTGCCCGCGCCCAGCTCGTCGAAGAGGATGAGGGTGCGGTCGTCCGCCTCCTGCAAAATGCCCACAATGTTCACCATATGGGAGGAAAATGTGGACAAGTTCTGGGCAATGGACTGCTCATCACCGATATCGGACAGCACCCGGTCAAAGACTTTTACACAGCTGCCGTCCCCCACGGGGATGTGGAGGCCGCACTGGGCCATCAGGGTCAGAAGGCCGATGGTCTTGAGGGTGACGGTCTTGCCGCCGGTGTTGGGGCCGGTAATCACCAGGGTATCGAAGCTCTCCCCCAGCATCAGGTCGTTGGCCACCGCCTTGTTGGGGTCCAGCAGGGGGTGGCGGGCCTTCCGCAGATAGAGGCCCTGGTCGGACAGCCGGGGCGCGCCTGCCCGCATCCGATAGGCCAGCTTGGCCCGGGCAAAGATCACGTCCAGAATGATGAGCAGGTCATAGTCCTGGCTGATGTCCTCCTTGTACTGGGCGCACTGGGCAGACAGCTCCGCCAGAATGCGCTCGATCTCCTTCTCCTCCTTGGCCTGGAGCTCACGCAGCTCGTTGTTGGCCTTCACCACTCCCATGGGCTCAATGAAGAAGGTGGAGCCGGAAGAGGACACATCGTGGACCAGGCCGGGCACGTCGTTTTTGTGCTCCGACTTCACCGGCACCACATAGCGGTCGTTGCGCTGGGTGATGATGGACTCCTGGAGGTACTTGGACTGGTTGGATGAGATCAGCTCGTTCAGGATGTCCCGCACCTTGGAGGCGGTAGCCCGGATGTGCCGCCGGATGGAGGCCAGCTCGGGGCTGGCAGCGTCGGCGATCTCGTCCTCCCCCACGATGGCCCCAGTGATGCGCTCCTCCAGGAACCGGTTAGAGGTGAGAGAGCGGAACAGGTGGTCGATACAGGTCTTGGCCCGGTCCCCCTCTCCTTCGCCGTACTCCTTGGCGGAGCGTGCGGAGCGCAGTACAGCGGCGATGTCCAGCAGCTCACGGGTATTGAGGGCGCCCCCCATGTTGGCACGCTGGAGGGAGGCTCCCACCGGCCGCACACCTGAGAAGGAGGGCGAGCCCCGCAGAGCGGTCATATTCACCGCGGCGGTGGTCTCGTCCAGGGCCCGCTGCACGTCGTCCACATCGGTCAGGGGGCGCAGGGCCAGACAGCGGTCCTTACCCTCCTCGGTCACCGCCTGCTCGGCCAGCTTCTCCAGCACCCGAGGCAGTTCCAAAGTTTGAATGGATTTTTCAAATAAATCGGTCATGTAGGTTCTCCAAATTGCATGATATCCAGAGGCGGGCCAGTGTCCCGCCCCTGTGGGTTATCCCATCAGTTCACATTTCAGGGTAATGAGAGCCCGTCCTCCCACCCGCACCTTCACACTACCGTTATCCTCGGTGATGCGACTCAGGATCTCAGAGGGCTTGCCCATCTTCTCTCCCTGCACAAAACGGTTATCCGCCCCGGCCTGGATCAGTCCCCGGCGGAACAGGTAGTAGGTCAGGGCTCCGTTGGAGGTGCCGGTGGCCGCCTCCTCCGGGATGGCGTACAGGGGGGCGAAATTGCGGCAGTGGGCGACGGCGTCCGGGGTATGGGAGCAGAACATATGCACCCCCACCACGTTGTAGTGCTCCGACAGACGGGTGACCTCCGCCTCATTCTGCACCGCCTTATCTAGGGTCGCCAGATCACGCACCGGCAGCAGGATATCCATCAGCCCTGTACTCACTGCCTGGGGCTCCAGCCCCTCCGGCCGGTCGGCCAAAGACAGGCCATAGGCAGCATACAGCGCCCCCTGCTCCTCCTCTGAGAAGGTAGGGCCATCGGTGGGGGGCGCCATATCCATCCACACCGCGTCGTCCCCCACCCCGATCTCCAGGTCACCGGAGCGGGTATGGAGGGCATAATCTCCGGGAACAATGGCCCCGGTATCCCGCAGGACGGTGAAAGCGGCGATGGTGGCGTGGCCGCACAGGTCCACCTCCTCAGCGGGGGTGAAGTAGCGGATATGGAAGGCCTTGTCCCCGGTCCGGCGGACAAAGGCTGTCTCGGAATGCTTCAATTCCCCGGCCAGGGCACGCATCAGGGATTCCTCCGGGAAGTCTCCCTCCCCCAGGAGAGCCACGCCGGCCTGGTTGCCGGAAAAGCGCACGGTGGTAAAGGCGTCTGCCACATACAGTTCCATGTTACATCCCCGCTTTCAGTTCATGATAAAAATCCAGGGTACGGAATCCCCGGTCCAGCTGGGTGCGCAGGAAGCCCTCACACACCCGGGCCAGGCAGTCCAGCCCCCCTTGGTCCAGTTGAAAGGAGAACAGCCGCTTGGGATCGCCGTAGAGAATGTGCCGCAGGGCGGACAAGGTTCCCTCCGTCAGGGGCAGGGAAGTGCCCTCCCCCACCTCGCTTTTACAGGAGGCACAGTGGAGCACGCCCTCCGCCAGGTTCAGCATAGGCTTTTCCGGGTTGGGCCTGCCGCATACCGCGCAGGCATCGACAAGAGGCTCATAGCCCTCCAGGGCCATGAGCTTCATCTCATAGGCTCCCTTCACCAGGGCCTGGGGCTTGTTCAGCTTGTCCAGAGCGTGAAGGCTGTTCAGAATCAGGGACATGGCGGCCGGATCGGGCCGTCCCTCCACCGACACCGCCTCCATCACCTCGGCAAAATAGGAGCCCAGGGCCAGCAGCTCCACGTCGGATTTCAGATGCCAGAACTGCCGGATGGACTCGGCCTCGTTGAGGGTGATCCGGTCCTGATAGGCAAAGAGGGTCATGTCGGAATAGACCAGCAGCTGGGCGGAGGCCGCCAGGGGACTGTTTTTCCGGCGGCAGCCTCTGGCCTTCACGGTGCGCTTGCCCCCCTCGGCGGTGAGGACGGTGAGGATCTTGTCGGACTCCTTGTAGTTGACCTCCCGCAGCACCAAGCCCTGTGTAGCGATGTGCATTTTACTCGTCCCGGTTGTACCTGTAACTTACAAACCGTACCCACAATCTCACATATCCTGACCGCACCAACATACCATACCACCCTCTCAACCCCATCACTTTTCCCAGTCATGCACCATATCCCTGTACCCATTCCCTGTACCCCTCTCCCTCTTCCCCTCACACACCCCATCACCCTCACCCCAAACATGGAGCGTACCCGGGTGCGTCAGCATTTGCTTCATATTCCGGCACAAACACTGCCGTTTTCCGCACATTTTGCGGCAAAATGGGCACGTACACCGGAGCAGGATTTTCGCCTCGGAAACCTCGTTCCAGAGGTCGTGACGAGCCTTGGGAACAGGCTTGAATGGGTGTCAAGGGTACGAAAAAAGGGCCTCGGATTGCTCCAAGACCCTTAAAAATACTATGCGATGCCGCCCGCCTGTGCGTCAGGATTGGTGCGACAAGCGGGACGTTTTTCAACTAATTGTCACA
>NZ_CAJFGT010000017.1:0-36276 GCF_904377885.1 Flavonifractor sp. An112
ATCTACAACTCCCACATCCGCAACGCCTTCTATGTAGACCGGGCCTGGTTTTATCCCAAGCACCTGGACGAGGGGATTATGCAGCGGGCGGCCTCCCACTTTGTGGGTACCCATGACTTCGCCGCTGTCCGCAGCGTAGGTACCGAGACCCGCACCACCGTGCGGACGGTCCACTACTTCAATATCACCCGCAGCGGTCTGATGATCGAATGCAAGGTGTGTGCCGACGGTTTCCTGTACAACATGGTGCGGGCCATGGTGGGCACCTGCGTCTATGCCGCCGAGGGCAAGTTCTCTCCCGATGACGTGCCCGCTATCCTGGAGGGCAGGAACCGCACCGCCGCAGGCCCCACGGTGCCCGCCGGCGGTCTGTACATGACAAAGCTATGGTACCATGAGGATGTGTTGTAATGCCTCGCCACATAATTTCCAAGAAGGCGCATAGACTGAACGAGGACAAGGACGCCAATCCCTCCCGCAAGAAGGAGAAGCGGCCCAATCCAGTGCTGCGGCTGCTGGCCTTTCTGCTGACCGTAGTCATGGTGCTGGGCGCCATCTTCCTCATCGTCAACTATGATAAATTGAATTTTGACTCCATCAAGCGGTGGTTTGCCTACCGGGATCTGGAGCGGGGAGACAGCGGACAGGCTGAATCTTTCCCATTTGACGGGGACAGCAGCAGCACCTTTGCCAGCCTGGACGGCGATCTGCTGGTGTGTTCCACCACCGGTGTGCGGCTCTATTCAGCCAGCGGTCAGGTGTATGTGGACCGCACAGTCACCATGGAAAACCCGGTTGCGGTAGCCGCCGGGTCCACCGCTCTGGCCTACGATGCCGGCGGCCAGACTCTGTTGGCCTGCCGGAACCGGGAGGAGGCCTTTACCCTGGAGCTGGCGGAGGACGAAGAGGTGCTCTCCGCCGATGTAAACGGGAAGGGCTGGATGGTGACGGTGACCCAGGAGAGCGGTTATAAGGGCGTGGTCACGGTGTACGACAGCCAGTTCCAGCCCCAGATGCAGGTGAGCCTGTCCAGCCGCTTTATCATGGATGCAGCCCTGTCGCCGGACAACAGTACGGTGGCGGTGCTCACCATGGGCCTCACCGACGGAACCTTCACCAGTCAGGTGGAGCTCTATCCCACCGCCGGCGCCGCTTCCGATGCCTCTCCCCAGACTACCTGCACGGTGGGCGGCCAGGTGATCCTGGACATGACCTGGGACGACAGCGGAATCTGGGCCCTGGGTGAGGATGAGATCTATCATCTGGATGATTCCGCCGCCCTGACGGGCAGCTATTCCTATTCCGACCGCTATCTGAAGGGCTTTTCCCTGGCAGGAGACGGTACCGCCGTTCTGCTGCTGGGCAAGTACCGGGCAGGCAGTACCGCTGAGCTGGTGGTGGTGGACACCCAGGGCGAGGCCCGGGCCACCATGGCTCTGGACGAGCAGGTGCTGTCCATCTCGGCGGCCGGGCGGTATATCAGTCTGCTGACCGCCGATCAGCTGAACATCTATGACCAGGATCTGTCGGTCTATCATTCCCTGGAAGAGACCCAGAGCGCCCGCAAGGTGCTCCAGCGCTCCGACGGCAGTGTGCTGCTCATCGGCAACGACACCGCACGGGTCTATTTGCCCCAGTAATCACGGAGGAACCCTATGGCAATCGTATTTGAACTGATCGTTGTGGCCATCCTGGCGGCCTTTGTGCTGCTGGGTATCAAGCGGGGACTGGTTTTGTCCCTGTGCGGCCTGGTGGGCGTGCTCATCGCCTTTGGCGGCGCCGGCGTGCTGGCCCGTACCCTGTCTCCCATGGTGGCAGACGCCCTGGAGCCCAAGTTTGCTGCCGCCATTGAGGAGCAGCTGGACCAGCAGATCCAGGCCAGCCTGGAGGAGAACGGCCAGACAGGGGAGGAGGCTCCCACACCGGATACCCTGCCTCTTCAGGACGTGCTCAACGCCCTGCGGGACATGGGTTTCTATGAGCCTCTGATCAACAGCGTCAACCAGGCGGTAGAGAACGGTATGACCGAGGTGGCCGCCAGTGCCGCAGCCAAGGTGGCAGCGGCCATCGCCCAGTCAGCGGCCTATCTCATCCTGTTCCTGGTAGGTTTTGTGGTTATTCTCATTCTGTGGAAGCTTGTAAGCCGGGCTTTGGATTTGGTGGCCCGCCTGCCGGTGCTCCACTTCCTCAATAAGACTCTGGGCGGCGTGTTTGGCCTGCTTCAGGGCTGCCTGATCCTGTTTATCGCCGCCTGGGCCATCCAGTTCATGGGTAATCTGATCCCGGCGGAGACGGTGGAGCACACGGTACTGCTGAAATTCTTCATGACTACCAATCCTATGAGCCTGCTTTCCGGCGTGTAACCGGCAGCGATCTGAGAAAAAGAGAGAAATTCAGGTGAATCGACATGACAGTCCCCAATATTCTGTCCCTGTTCCGGCTGTTTCTGGTGCCGGTGTTCGCAGTGGTGTTTTTCCAGCCTATGCCGGACGCCCATACCTGGGCGGCCCTCATCTATCTGGTGGCCTTCCTCACCGATATTGCCGACGGCTGGATCGCACGCCACTTCAATCAGGTCAGCAAGCTGGGCCGCATTCTGGATCCTGCAGCTGACAAGTGGATGACCTTTACGGTCATTATCTGTATTACAGTGGACGGCATTATCCCCCTGTGGGCAGTGATCGTGTTCTTCTGCAAGGAGCTGTGCATGGCCATCGGCGGTTATCTCATGTACCGCCGCCTGGGGGATGTGATCCCCTCTAACTGGCTGGGCAAGCTGTCTACCGGCGTGTTCTTTGTGGTGTGTGTGGCCCTGATGCTGTTCCCCGCCATCCCCAGAGCGGGGCGCACCGCCATGATCGGCGGGGCTCTGGCACTGACGCTGCTGGCGCTGGCAGGGTATGTGTACCAGTATTGCAAGACCATGGGGGAAAGAAAGCCGGCCTGATTCATACCCAGTTCATAATTTCGGATTAGAATCATCTCTCCGGGGAGAGGGTCCGTACGGGGCCGTCCCCGTCAAAGGAGCTGAACATATATGCAACCCACACTTTGTTCCAGATGTCATAAGAATGTAGCCGTCATCTTCATTCAGAAGATGGAGGGCGGCACCACCAAGAGTGAGGGGCTGTGCCTCAAGTGCGCCAAGGAAATGGGCATCAAGCCCGTGGAAGATATGATGCAGAAGATGGGCATCACCGACGAGGACCTGGAGGGACTGACCAACGAGATGATGTCCGCCTTCGGGGGAGCCGAGGGCATGGAGGGCCTGGTGCCCAGCGACGACGGCGACCAGGATGAGGAGGACGAGGGCAAGACCGCCACATTCCCCTTCCTGAATAAGCTGTTCGGCGGCGGGGCCCAGAACCCCCAGAACCAGCCTCCCGAGCGGGAGAATAACCGCTCTGAACGGGCTGATAAGGACAAGAAAGGCGACAAGCCCCCCAAGCGGAAGTTTTTGGAGAACTACTGTATCTCTCTGACCCAGAAGGCCGCCGAGGGCAAACTGGACAAGATCATCGGCCGGGACGAGGAGATCCAGCGCACCATTCAGATCCTCAACCGCCGGCAGAAGAACAACCCCTGCCTGATTGGCGAGCCCGGCGTGGGCAAGACTGCCATTGCCGAGGGCCTGGCCCAGAAAATCTGGGCGCGGGACGTACCCTATAAGCTGCTGGACAAGGAGGTCTACCTGCTGGACCTGACCGCCCTGGTGGCGGGCACCCAGTTCCGGGGCCAGTTTGAGAGCCGCATGAAGGGCCTCATTGAGGAGATCAAGAAGCTGGGCAACATCATTCTGGTGATTGACGAGGTCCACAACATTGTGGGCGCCGGCGACGCCGAGGGGTCTATGAACGCCGCCAATATCCTCAAGCCCGCCCTCAGCCGGGGGGAGATCCAGGTCATCGGCGCCACCACCCTCACCGAGTACCGCAAGTACATCGAGAAGGACTCCGCTCTGGAGCGGCGGTTCCAGCCGGTGATGGTGGAGGAGCCCTCCATTGAGGACAGCATTAAGATCATCAAGGGCATCGCCCCCTACTATGAAAAGTACCACTTCGTCTCCATCTCTCCTGAGATGTGCCGCCTGGCGGTGACCATGAGCGAGCGGTATATCACCGACCGGTTCCTGCCTGACAAGGCCATCGACCTCATCGACGAGGCCTGCTCCGACGTGAACCTCCACAACAAGGCTCTGGCCCGTGAGGTGGAGGTGAAGAAGGAACTGGAGCAGCTGGGTCAGGAGCGGGAGAACCTGATGGTGGAGGCCAACGACCGGGACTACAAGCGCCAGACCGCCCTCAAGAACAACGAGAGCCGTCAGGGCGAGATCCGCCGGGAGCTGAACAAGCTTACCGCCGAGCACGACTCCCTCATGGGCAACCCCGCCACCACCGAGGCCCTGGGGGCCAACGAACGCCGTCAGGCCAATTTCCGCAAGGAACTGGACAACCTGGCCGCCGAGCGGGAGAAGCTGATGGCAGACCAGGGCAGCAGCAAGGACTACGAGCGGCTGGCCTCGATCAAGAGCCGGGAGATCCAGCTCCAGGACGAGCTGAGCAAGCTGGACGCCCAGAGCGCCCCGCCCCTGACGGTGGAGCACCTGGCCCGGGTCATTGAGCTGTGGACCAAGATCCCCGCCAGCCAGATCCAGGAGGCCGAGTACGAGCGCCTGGCCAAGCTGGAAGACCGGCTGAAGGAGCACCTCATCGGCCAGGACGAGGCGGTCCACGCTGTGGCCGCCGCCGTCCGCAGGGGCCGGGTGGGCATCGCCTCCAAGCGCAAGCCCGTGTCCTTCATCTTTGTGGGCTCCACCGGCGTGGGCAAGACCGAGCTGGTCAAGCGGTTGGCCATGGATATGTTCCACTCTCCCGAGTCCCTCATCCGGCTGGATATGAGCGAGTTCATGGAGAAGTTTGCCGTCAGCCGCATCATCGGCTCGCCCCCGGGCTATGTGGGCTATGACGAAGCCGGCCAGCTCACCGAGAAGGTGCGCCGCAAGCCCTACTGCGTCATTCTCTTTGACGAGATCGAGAAAGCCCACCCCGATGTGCTTAATATTCTGCTGCAGATCCTGGACGACGGACACATTACCGACGCCCAGGGCCGCAACGTGAACTTCGAGAACACCGTTATTGTCATGACCTCCAATGCGGGCAGCGACGCCCGCACCTCCGCCGGCAGCGTGGGCTTCGGCCGTACCGCCGACCAGCAGGGGAGGGAGCGGGCCATGAAGGCTCTGGAGTCCTTCCTGCGGCCTGAGTTCATCAACCGTGTGGACGAGATTGTCTACTTCAACAAGCTCACCGAGGACAACTTCAAGGCCATTGCCGCCATCATGCTGGGCGAGCTGCGGGATACCCTCAAGGAGAAGGGCATCACCTTCACCTGGGACGATGCTCTGCTGGACCACCTGGTCCGCAAGTCCTACTCCCAGACCTACGGCGCCCGCAACCTGCGCCGCCAGATCCAGAAGGACCTGGAGGACGACATCGCTACCAAGCTCATCGACAGCTATCTCCATCCCATCTCCGCCATCCACGCCACGTCGGACGGGGAGAAGGCGGTTATCACAGCGGAATAAGCGTAAAAAACCAGGGTGTGCCCTACGGCACACCCTGGTTTTCTGTTTGTGGGGTTATTACACTTTTCCCAGATCCACCGTCTTATGGTAGGCGGCCTCCACCGCCTCAATGGCAGCGGAGCGGAAGGCCCGGGCCTCCAGGGCGGCCACACCGGCAATGGTGGAGCCGCCGGGGGAACACACCTCGTCCTTCAGCTGGCCGGGGTGCTTACCGCTCTCCAGCACCATAGCGGCGGAGCCCAGCACCATCTGGGCGGCGTATACCATGGCCTGCTGCCGGGGCAGACCAACCTTCACCGCGCCGTCGGCCAGAGCCTCAATGAAGGGATAGACGAAGGCGGGGCCGCAGCCCGCCACGGCGGAAAAGGCGTCGATCTGGCCCTCGGTCAGCCGTTCCACCCGGCCCGCCTTGGCCAGAATGGCCTCCACGGCCTGATAGTGCTCCTCACGGGCATCAGGCTCGCCGGTGAGGGCCAGCATCCCCATACCGATGGAGGCGGGGGTGTTGGGCATGATCCGCAGGATGGCGGGGGAGCAGTCTCCCAGCCAGTCCCGCAGGGTGGTGATCTGAATACCGGCGGCAATGGTCACCAGTACGGTGTCCGGCTTCTCCCGCAGGGCGGGGATCAGGGCTTTCACAACCCCCTCCATCACCTGGGGCTTGACGCACAGAAAGACATACTCGGCCTGCCGAAGGGCGTCCCCGTTGTCCTGAACCGCGGTGCAGCCCAGCTTTCCGGCCAGTTCCTCTGCCTTGGCGTAGGCGTGGTCGGTAATGACCACCTGGTCCGGGCCAATGGCCTGGCAGGCCGCCTGAATGAGGGCGCCGCCCATGTTGCCTGCGCCGATAAATGCCGCTTTTTTCATAAAAGATCCCAGCTTTCTTTGATAATTTGCGATAAGCGCCAGCTTGTCCTGCCGGCGCAGCTGCTTGATGGCGTATTCCCGCCGGAGAGCCACCCCCTTGTCAGGACAGGCCTCCCGGTAGACCACCTCCACCGGCAGGCGGGAGCGGGTGTATTTGGCCCCTCTGCCGGAGTTGTGGACCGCCACCCGCTTGTTTACGTCGGCGGCGGTGCCGGTGTACAGGCTGCCGTCGGCACACCGAAGGATGTAGACCCAGTATTCCATGGCCATCACCAGTTGGGCCGGAGGACGGGGGAGAGCTCCAGGTCCGAAAAGACGGAGCGTACCGCAGACTCGTAGTCCAGCGGGTCCCGGGCCTTCTTGATGGCCTTGGACAGCTTGTCCCCCTCCAGGAACAGGCGGATCAGGTAGAACCAGACCTCCTTCATCCGCAGCATGGCGTTGCGGCGGCTGCCAAAGGCTTCCGCATAGCTTTCATACACCTGGTCCACAAACCCGGCCAGTTCCTTCTTGCTGGCGGCAGGTCCGCCCTTGAGACGGCGGGCCAGGGCAGGGTCCCCTGCCAGCCCACGGCCCAGCATGAGCCGCTCTGCCGCCGGGAAGGCGGCCTGGAGCCTGGCGGCATCGTCGGGGGTGTAGATGTCCCCATTGTAGCATACCGGGAAAGGGGAGTCCTCCAGCGCCGTCCCGAAACAGTCCCATCGGGGGGTGTTTTTATACATATCCGTCCGTACCCGAGGGTGGACGATCAGCTCCGCCAAGGGATATTTTCGGTAGATAGCCAGCAGGGCGGGGAATTCCTCCGGGTCCTTCAGGCCGATCCGGGTCTTGATGGAGAGGGCGCAGGGGGCCTTTGAAAAAATCTCCTCCAGAAAGGCATCCAGTTCCGCCGGATGGGCCAGAAAGCCGGAACCCTTCCCCTTGGCCACCACCGTGCCTGAGGGACAACCTAGGTTCAGGTTGACCTCCCGGTAGCCCATGGCAGCCAGCTCTCCCGCCGCCCAGAGAAAATCCTCTGCATTTCGGGTGAGCAGCTGAGGCACCGTGGGCAGGCCGCCGTTGTGCTCCTGCAGGATCTCCCGTAATTCCCGTTTGGTAAAGCGGTGGTCCTGAGTGGGAGTCAGAAAGGGAGTGAAGTACCGGTCCACCTCGCCGAACCAGCGGGCCAGGGCCTGCCGGTAGTAAACTGTGGTCAGCCCCTCCATGGGGGCGAGGGATACCATCAAACAACTCGCTCCTTTTGTCATGCTAAAGAAAATTGTAGCAGGACGGGCCGCCGCCGTCAAGCGGAGGGAAACGCAAAAAAGGGGTTGACAGGGGAGGGGAAGTATGGTATTTTTATGACATGGTTAGCAATAGCTAACCAAAAATAAAACGATTTGGTTAGCGTATACTAACCTCGAAAGGAGCACAAAAGATGTCCCTGCAAGCCGCCCTTGTTGAACATGGCTCTCCCACCCTGGCGGGGCTGAAGCCCGCCAGCCTGTTTCGGTACCAGCCGGAGGAGGGGGGAGACTTTGCCGGGGAATTTCTTGCCTGCCGCCGGGAGCTGGAGGAGCGGGGACTGGTGCTCACCCTGTTGAAGGGCTGCCGGAGGACAGGGGCCTATCTGGTCTATCTCTACCGGAAGGAGGCCCTGGCGGGGCTGCTGGATCAACCGGATCACCGGGACTTTCTCCGGGAGATGGGGTATGAACCCTGGACGGAGAGCCGGGGCTGCCTGCGTCAGCTGGCCGCCCGTTTGTGCCTGGAGGGGGAGTTCCCCCATGAAATCGGGGTGTTCCTGGGCTATCCGCTCTCCGACGTGAAGGGCTTCATCCGCCACAAGGGGAAGAACTTTACCCTCTGCGGCTGTTGGAAGTGCTACGGCGATCCCAGGCAGGCTGCCCGGCAGTTCCGTCGGTTCAAGGAGTGTACCAATGTCTACCGTCGCCGGTTTGCGGCAGGGGCGACCCTGAGACAGCTGACCGTGGCGGCCTGAATACAGATCCATCATAGATGAAAGGATGATTGACATGAGCAAGATCGCAGTGGTTTATTGGAGCGGCACCGGCAACACCGAGGCCATGGCCAAGCTGGTGGAGGAGGGTATCGTGGCTGCCGGCGGTCAGGCCGACCTGTTGCCTTCCGCCCTCTTCACCTCCGATTTGGTGAGCGGCTACGATGCCATCGCCTTTGGCTGCCCTTCCATGGGGGCCGAGCAGCTGGAGGAGGGGGAGTTCCAGCCCATGTTTGACGCTGTCAAGGGCAGCTTGGGGGGCAAGACCATTGGTCTCTTCGGCTCCTACGGCTGGGGAGACGGCGAATGGATGCGTACCTGGGCGGAGGAGTGCGAGGACCTGGGGTGCAAGCTGGCCGACGAGCCGGTGATTGCCCACGAGGCCCCCAATGCCGACGCCGCCGACGCCTGCCGGGATCTGGGCAAGGCTCTGGTTAGTTAAGAAAAAACGGGCGTGCCGCCTTGTGCGGTACGCCCGTTTGCTGTGTTATGCCATTTCTCCCGCCAGGGAGCGCTCCATGTAGTCCCGGATGATCTCCGGGTCGTCAGTCTGGCCCAATACCCACATGAGCTTGGTGACCGCCGCCTCGGTGGTCATGTCCCGGCCCTGGATGACCCCCTGGGCCAGCACCTTCTGGCCTACCTCGTACACCGAGAAGTCGCTTGGCTCGTACAGGCACTGGCTGCATACCACCACCGTCATGCCCGCCTGGGCGGCAGTCTGGAGCTTGGAAATCAGGTCCCGGCGGACGAAGTGGAGCCCGCCCGCACCGAAGGCCTCAATAACGATGCCCCGGTAGTGCATCTGGAGGAGCATATCAAAGATCTCCGGGTCCAGGCCGGGGGTGAGCTTGATGAGAAATACCTTGTCGCACAGCCTGTCCCGCAGGGTACAGGCCCCGGCGGTGGTGGGAATGGCCTCCCGGTGGATCTGAAGGCCTTTGCCGTCCACCGAGGCGGCCAGGGGCCAGTTGACGCTCTCAAAGGCGTCGAAGTCGGTGGTGCGGGTCTTGACCGCCCGGCAGCCCAAAATCACCTTCCGGTCGAAGGCCAGGAATACACCGGCCACACCGGAGGCTGCCATAGCCAGAGCGGTCCGCAGGTTTTCCATGCCGTCGCTGAGAGGATGGGTCATGGGCAGTTGGGCCCCGGTGAGCACCACCGGGATGGAGATACCCCGGAGCATGAAGGACAGGATGGAGGCGGTGTAGGCCATAGTGTCGGTGCCGTGGGTGATGACGATGCCGTCATAGGCGCCCCGCTGCTCAAAGACGTGGCGGGCGATGGTCTGCCACTCCTCAGGCTGGATGTTGGAGGAGTCCAGATGGAGGATGTCCCGGATGGTGATGTCGTAGGAGTCGGTAACGCCCCGTGGGAGAAGTTCTGCCAGACCCTCCCCGTCCAGACCGGGGGCCAGGCCGTCGTCGGTGGGCAGGGAGGCGATGGTGCCGCCGGTGGTAAACAGGAGAATGCGGCTCTTCACTTAAAACACCTCCGCCATGGCGTCCGCCCGACCCATGGCCTCGGCCAGAATGGCCTCTTTGTCGTTGCGGATGTCATCCAGTCCCTCGGCGGCCAGACACTGGAAGGAGGGGATGCCGTACATGGCGCACAGAGCCTCCAGCTGCCGGGCGCCCATCTCCATCCATGCCGTTTCAGGCAGAGAGAAGTTGCCGCCCCGGGTGGTAATGAGCAGCAGCTTACCCGCCTTGCACAGGCCCACGTTGTTGCCCTGCTCGTCGTAGCCGAAGGTGATGTTCGTCACCGAGATCCGCTCCAGATAGATCTTCAGGATGGCGGGGAAGGACAGGTCCCAGAAGGGGGCTGCGACTACAATGCGGTCGGCGGCGGCAAACTGGTGGGCCAGGTCGAACATGGGATCGTCCAGCTTGCCTGCGTTCCAAAGTTCATCCCGCTCCGCCAGCACTTCGGGATACTGAGGTACCGGACGGTCCTTGCACAGGTCCACCTCGGTGACGGCTCCATCGGGGTGGGCCTTCTGCCAGCTTTCCAGGAACCGGCGGGCCAGCTTCAGGGTGCGGGACCGCTCACCCCGCACACAGGCGTTGATAAAAAGAAGTTGTTCCATGGTGTTCACGCTCCTGCGTCTGTTTTCCTGTCTATGCTATCACAGATTCCAGAAGGGCGCAAGCGGACCGGTCCAATTCCCCCAGCAAGGAGGATACTGTATTGTTATCCGTAAGGTTCAGTTTTTCCGCCTCGATGTGGACCACCCGGTCCCCCTGCCGGAAGATCAGGCCGTTGCCTTCGTCCCAGTGGTAGGTCCAGGCCTGGTCGTAGCCCAGTTCCGCCTGGGTCAGCGCTGCAGGGTCGTGCAGGTGGAAATAGCGGTCCAGGCGGCCCTGGTCGCCCTCGATGGCCCGCAGATCGTCACAGATGATACCGGCCAACCAGCTTGTGCGGCAGTCATAGGATTCCACCCACAGATCCCCATCTTTCTCTGAGAACCGACGATACTCTGCTGTCTGTCCGAACACGGAGTCTCCAGTGGTCAGGGTGCTGCCTCCTTCAAAGGTTGTATGGCTGTCGGAGATACTTATGAAAAGGCTGATCCCGATGCCCAAGGCTATGAGCGCATAGCACAGGGGTGCAGCGCCCCGGAATCGGGCAGTGCTCCGGCTGGGAATCGGTATGGGAGCGTTATGTTCCACTGCCCGGCGGCATTTCCTCCGGTAGCGGACCACACGCAGCCCCAGATACAGTACCAGGGCGGCCCATGCCAACAGAAGCAGCTGAGCTAACATAGCCCCGTTGGAGAAAAACATCTCCCACACCCGGGGCTGATCCCGGAACAGGTTGATTGCCCCATAGACCGACCAATAGATCACCAAGTAAAAAAAGGTATTGGCCTGATTCCGAAGGCTCTTTTTTAAAACCTCTTCCCATTCCATGCTGCCGTCGGTCTGAATGGGGGCGGGATGGGTACCGGGTTTGGCCTGGAAATAGAACAGACCGCCTGCCTCATCCAACAGATCCCAGCCTGCCTCATTACACAGGGCCAGATAATCCGCCCGGGACTGTTCGTCCTTCCGGCTGCTGCTCTTCCACCGGGCGGGCTCCACCCAGCAGCGGCGGGGCTGCTCTGAGCGGTGGAAGGCGGCGGTGAAAATGCCCAGCTCCGCCAGCTCCCAGCCGTTGTCTGCCAGCTGGTCCAGCTCCGCCTGAGCGGCTTTGGCGTCCTCGACAGTGTAGCGGAACCAGCGGATACAAGTTTGTTTCTCCTGTTTCATGCCGTGGAAGCCTCCAAATGAATGAGTACCTGATCCAACCACTGGCTGGCGGGTGGTCCGCTCTCCACCCACAGGATCGTATTACCCCGGCGGAGCACGTAGCTGTCCCCGTCAGTCCATACGCCGTCATAGCCGGGGAGGGGGGCCATATTCTGTTTTGTCAATGCGTTCTGCACACCGTCGGCCAGCCAGTTCCAGGGCAGCACCCAGCCCTGGCCCTCCAGCGCAAGCGTGTAATCTGTCCCATCCGGCGACCACCACTCGGTCCATTCCGTATGGGAAGCCAGGAAGGTAGTACTGTCCTCCCGGAGGGTAGCCTCCGCGGTTGGGAGGAGCTGTTGTCCTGCCAGGGGAGGAGCCACCTGGAGCCGGGCGGTCAGGGGAGACAGGGGCAGCAGACTGACTGCCAGCAGAACCGCCGCACCCCCGGCCATGATCCAGTTTCCCCGCCGGGCCCGCCGGTACTCCGGACCCTGTTTGAGCAGGCCGTAGAGGAGAGCGCCGATGACAATGCCAACCATCCATGCACGGGAGTATACTCCGGCATTCACATCCAGCAGCAGAGCCAGGAGGAAAAGGGGGATCAGCAGGCAGCCCAGCACCACCAGCAGGCGGGCCGCCATGGCGCTTTTAGGTCCCGGCGTGGGGAAGGGGAGGCCTGCACTTGCCGCCTGCCGCCACTGGATCAGCCGCAGCAGCAGCCGTCCGGACCACAGCAGTCCTCCGGCCAACAGGAGGGGCAGACACAGAAAGACCAGCGCCGCAGTGTTGTACCTGGTAAGAATCCATACCCAGAAGAGCAGGGCCGTCCCTGTACCTGTCCAGTTGGTGGCCACGCCCAACAGGGGCAGCAGCAGAAAACAGATCAGGCAGACCGCCCAGCCGAACATCATACGGTGAAGGGATTTTTTCCGGAACCGCCGGTACTCCAGTTCACCGTCTGTCTGGATGGGAGGTGTGCCCGCCGGGGCCTCATAGATGTTCCAGTAGCCGGTCTGGGCCGCCTGATACCACCCGGCGTCGGCCAGCAGGCGGAGGTAGTCCGGCCCATCCTCCCGAGCGGGGTCGTACCAGTCCAGACTGTAGGTCACCGGCTTCTCCGCCGGAACAAATCGGGCCAGCAAGTTGAGCCACAGCTTTTCCAGCCGCCAGCCTTCTTCAGCCCGGCGGTTGAGCATAGCCTCCGCCGCCTTGATGTCCATGACAGGATAGGCAAAGAGCGTCCATTTCCGCTTCATGTCGTTTCCTCCTCACGCAATACCTGTTCCATATCCGCCGCCTGCTGGCGGATGCGCTGGTACTCGTCCTGAAGCACCTTGTCTCCCTGAGGGGTAAGCTGATAGTATTTCCGGTTGAGTTCCGTCCGGGTGAGCAGGATCAAACCATCCTTTTCAAATCGCTCCAGCAGGGCGTACAGGGTACCGGCTCCCACGTTCACCCGGCCATTGGTGAGGGCGGTGATGGCCTGCATGATGCCGTAGCCGTGGCGCTCCTGCCGCAGGACCAGCAGCACATAGAACATCTGCTCTGTCAGCGTCTCCAGCTTCTTGCGTGCCAATGGTAACCACCCCCCTTTGTCAGCTTCATTGTATAGCGATATTCGATACAAAGTCAATAGCGAATATCGATATAAAAAGAAATTTGAAAAAAGTGAAAAAGAGTGTTGACAACCTGTATTCGACGTGGTAATATATATCTCGCGCTGAACGACAGTGCAACGCCAAATGCGCGAGTGGTGGAATTGGCAGACTCGCTAGATTCAGGTTCTAGTGTGCATTACGCACGTGCGGGTTCAAGTCCCGCCTCGCGCACCAGATGAAAGGACATCCGAAAGGATGTCCTTTTGTTTTTACTCTGATGATGTCGCAGGAAAGGAGATTGATCTATGCCTGAGCTGAATGAGATCCGGAGCCGCTTTGCAGGAGATCGTTTTGCCACCGAGGCCGCCGGCGCTGCCATCCGGGAGGCCGAGCCCGGACGGGCGGTGTGCGTGATGCCCATCCGGCCGGTTCACCTGAACGCCAACTCCGCCCCTATGGGAGGCGCGGTGTTCACCTTGGCCGACTTTGCCTTTGCGGTGGCTGCCAACGGATTCAGTGACCGTATCACCGTTACCCAGCAGGTGTCGGTCAGCTTTCTCTCCGCCGCCCGGGGGAGCACCCTGATCGCTGAAGCCAGATGCCTGAAGGCCGGCCGTACCACTTGCCTCTATGCCGTGGAGGTGACTGACGATCTGGGGGCCAAGGTGGCCTACCTCACCGTCAACGGCTATACCGTGGGGGCCGCCCCCGGGGCCGGGAAAAATCCTGTCTGAGCGCAAAAAATGGCTGCCGCCGGCAGCCATTTTTTGCGTTTCAGCGTCTCCGGGTGAGGTGCCGCCAGGTCCAGCAAGTACCCTCCGCCTCCTGGACGGCGTCGTAGTCCCACTGGTGGTCGGTCTGCCGGAGAAAATCGCTGGTCACATTAAAGTAAGTGTGGTGCCCAGACTCATTGGCGGCGGGTACATCCACAAAACCGCCCAGAGGATCGTCCCAGGTGGTGTCCACTGCGTACCAGTCCCCATCCAGCTGTACCAGGTTCCAGGCGTGGTCCTGCCGGGAGTCGCTGGAGGCCCCGATCACCGTGACGCAGGGGATATCCAGCAGGTCCATAAACAGCTGGAACGTGTTGGCGTACCCCATGCAGATGGCCTGTCCCTCCACCAGCAGGCCGTAGGGATGGCTGCGGTTGGGGGAGGAATGGGTCTCGTCATAGGCGGCGTGGTCAATGATCCAGTCGTGGACCGCCAGTTCCTGCTCCGCCGGGGACATATCGTTGTCAATCTCCGCCTCCAGCACCTGCCGGCATATCTCCAGAATGGCGGCGTCCTCTTCGGACAGGGCGGAGGTATCCCCAGTGCGGTAGGCCTCCACCACAGGGGCGGTGTCGTAGAGGGGCATCTCCTCCTCATTGGGAGGATCAAAGACCACATAGCCCCGGCTGTCCCGCTCCACCGTATAGGGGCGGGCCGCTGTCTGGGCGGTCTCGCCGTCAAAGCGGGTCAGGAAGGCATCCTTGGCGGCCTCGGCATCGGGGCAGATGGCCAGCAGAAGCCAGCGTCCCTGCCGGAGCAGCAGAGCGTCCTCCACCAGGGCAGCCTGGTCGGGGGCGTAGCCTGTAAAGTCGGCCTGGCGGCCTTCCAGATAGGCCAGCAGCAGCTCCTCCGCCGACCCGGCATCCACGCCGTCAGCCAGCTGGATCACCGCCAGCTCATAGGCCTGGAGCCCTTCAGAGTAGGCTGCTACGGCGTCCACCCAGTCCTCCCGGTCCAGGCCGTAGGCCGCCGTCAGATAGGCCTCCAGCCCCTCTGGGTCCAGTTCGCTGGAGAGGGGCGTCAGGCCATTGGAGAATTCCTCCGGCTGGGACTCCGCCACCACGCCTCCCAGATCGATGGCGGAGGCGTCTGTGGTGGGTTCCTTGGGGGCGCAGCCCGCCAGCAGCAGAAGGGACAGCAGAAGCAAAGTCACTCGTTTCATGGTGACACCTCCGGTTGGGGTCTGGTCTGGGTCAGGGGGAAGGTTACTGACGCGGTGAACAGATCGGCCTGAGTGCGGATGGAGAAGGAACCGCCGCAGGCCTCGGTAAAGGTACGGGCAATGGACAAGCCCAGGCCGCTGCCCCCATCGGTGCGGCTCTGGTCCCCCCGGACAAAGCGCTCGGTGAAGTCCACGCCGTAGGGAAGCTCCTCCCGGGAGGTGTTCTGAATGACAGCGGCGGCCCTGTCCCCCTCCACGGAGAGGGTGAGGTAGATCCGGGAGCCGTCCAGAGCATATTTCAGGGCATTGCCAATAAGGTTCTGGAACACCCGGTACAGCCGGTCCCCGTCAGCCATAATCCACACCGGTCCATCGGGCAGATTGGAGCGGAGCGCAAGGCCGGAGGCCTGGATGTCCTCGTCCAGGTCGGCCAGAGTCTGGCGGAGCAGCTTGGCAAAGTCCAGGGGCCGTATGGTGACCGGCAGGTTGCCGGTGGCCGCCTTGCTTACGTCAAACACATCCTGCACCATGGCCTGGAGCCGCAGAGTCTTTTGATAGAGCACCAGAATATAGTCCCGAACATGGTCAGGCAGGTCCTCCTCCTGCCGCAGCAGCTCGGTGTAGCTCACCATGGAGGTGAGGGGGGTCTTGAGATCGTGGGACACGTTGGTGATGAGCTCCAGCTTCAGCTTTTCACTCTTCATCTGCTCAGACAGGGCGTCTTTCAACCGTACCTCCATCTGGTCCAGCCCCTCCACCGCAGCCCGCAGGTCAGAGTCTTGGGGCAGAGGTGCGGCTGAGGCTTGACCAGTCCCAGCAGCCTGGATGCGGGAGAGCAGGGTATCCACGTCGGCGGCGGTGCGGCGGTTCTGGCTCATAAGCCACAACTGGGCGGCGATGAGGAAGAGCCCTGCCAGGGCCAGCAGCAACAGGAGAAAGAAAATGGGGAGGCGGGACATGGTGGGGCCGAACAGAAGAAAAAAGACTACGATACAGCCCAGAATAAAGGGCACAGCCGCCAGGAACTGTAGGGCAGAGCGGCGCATCATCCGCTGTCCGGCGGGCCAGGACAGCTCCCCACCCCGGTACAGCCGGGCCAGAAGGGCGCACAGGCTGTTGGCGGTGATGTGGCCGAAGTTGTATCGCAGGTCGTTGAGATAGAGGTAGGCCCACCATAGGGCCACCGGTACCGACAGATAGAACCAGATGGTGTAATAATGAGCGGTATACAGGCTCACCAGACAGAAAAAGGCGGCGATGCAGGCCAGAAAGAAGGGAATGAGCAGCACCAGCTTGACCTCTAGCCAGATCTTCCCGGTGAACCATGCAATGGCCTGGTCTGCCCGTACCTTGTGTTTGTGCCACAGGATGGACCAGAGCAGCAGCACTGTCCCCACTACCAGCGGGACCACCACGAACAGGATCAGGGGAAGCTGCAGGCGGGCGGCATAATCCATTGTGGAGTAGAGGCCGCTGTCGGTTATGACATCACCGGTCAGAGCAGCGGTGTCCGCAATATAGGCCACCGGTTCTTTGGCCACAGCCATAGTGATGGTGAGCCCGGCGTAGGACTGGGGGACCGGTATATTGTGGTAGCCGGGCAGGTTCCACTGATCTTCCCCCCGATAGTAGCCGTCGCCGTAAATGTCTATTTCCTGGCCGTCCTTTTGAATGGTGACGGTCTCCCCGTCGAAATAGAGCAGGAAGTTGTATCCCTCCGGCAAAGCGTCGGGGGAGAGGCCGTCGACGTTGGTGGTCACCGTCTGACCGTCTTTGGTTACCTTGTAGAGCAGATTTTGATCGCTCAGCTGGTAATGTTCCTGCCAGTCCGGGTCGGCAAAGCTGTAAAACCACTGTGAGATGGTGCGCCGAAAGTCGGCGGTATTCTGATAATCGGACTGGAAAGCGTCGCTGATGCCGTGCCAGCCCAGGGTGTGGACTGCTGAATAGCCGGTGGCCAGGGCCAGTATGAGCAGATTGACGCCGAAAAACAGGGCCCAAAAGGCCAGGGCGGGCTTAATGCTTCTCGATTTTGTATCCAATGCCCCACACCACCTTTAAATATTCCGGCTCTTTGGGATTGAGCTCGATTTTCTCTCGAATGCGGCGAATATGCACCATCACCGTGTTTTCTGCGGAATAGGGCTCCTCGTTCCACACCCGGCGGTAGATCTCCTCGGCGGGGAACACCCGGCCCAGATTGCGCATCAGCAGGTCCACGATCTTCAGCTCGGTGGCGGTGAGCCGCACCGGCACGCCGTCAGCCAGCAGCGTCTTTTGGTCGGGCAGGTAGCACAGCCGCCCGGTGACCAGTTCCGCCTTCTGGCTGGGAGCGTTCACGTCTCCCAGTTGGGTGTACCGCCGCAGGTGGCTGCGTACCCGGGCCACCAGCTCCTGGGGGTGGAAGGGCTTGGCGATATAGTCGTCCGCCCCCATGGACAGACCCAGGATCTTGTCGGTATCCTCCCCCTTGGCGCTGAGGATGAGAATGGGCAGGTTGCGCTGCTCCCGGATCTTGAGCACGGCAGACAGCCCGTCCAGCTTGGGCATCATCACGTCCATCAGAATGAGCCGCAGAGACGGGTCCATAGCCAGATCCAGGGCCTGGAGGCCGTTGTAGGCCTTCAGCACCCGGTAGCCCTCTTTTTCCAGCAAAATTGCGATGGCGCGGACGATTTCAGCGTCGTCGTCCACCACAAGAATGGCTTCATTCATATTGATCCCTCCATGGGTACAGCATAGCAGAGGTTTCTTTCAAAGTCGGGGAGGAAACCTTTCGTATTTCTTACGATTTTATCATACCCAAGGAGGGATGGGCAATAACAGAAGCCCCCGGACAGCAAAAGCTGTCCGGGGACTTGCTCAGTCGGCAAAGATGGTCTCTGCGCCCACCTTCACGCAGCCGGGGGGCGCGTATTTCCAGTGGTCCAGCCGCCCTTCCCGGATGAAGTAGTGGAGAGGCTGGGGGTCTCCCAATGGAGGCAGGGGCTCAATGGCCAGCAGCTTGATCTTCATCCGCTCGGGCAGGATGGCCTTGATGTACACCGACACCCGAGCGCCCTCGGTGAGGCGGCAGTCCTGCTCCGCCAGTCCGGACAGGTTGGGGGTCAGCTCCACGAACACGCCATAGTCCTTGACCCCACGCACCACCCCAGGCACCGTCATGCCCGGCTGGAAGGGGGCGGCGTTCTCTGCCCAGGTGCCCAGCAGCTCCTTGTGGGTCAGGTAGATCCGGCCCAGGGCCGGGTCCAGGTCCAGCACCGCCGCCAGAATGTCCTGCCCCACCCGGAACCGGACGGCGGGGTGGGGGATGCGGGACACCGAAATATTTTCCACCCCAATGAGGGAGGGTACCCCGCAGCCTATGTCCACAAAGGCGCCAAAGGGCTCCAGATGGGTGACCCGGGCGGAGATCACCTGGCCCGACTTCCAGTGCTCCAGCAGGTAGGACAGCGCCTTCTGCTGGGCCCGCCGCCGGGAGAGCAGGGGGCGGGGCTCCCCGTCGGATTCCTCCATAGAAGTGACTGTAAAGCAAACTGGCTTGCCAACTCTGGAGAGGATGGCAATGTCCCGGGTGACCCCCTCGGCAATGCCCAGGGCGGCCTCCGTCCGGGGAATGAGCCCCCGATAGGGGCCTACGGCCACGACGAGATCGTGCTCCGGCGTACACAGCAGGGCGGTCCCCTCCAGCACCGCCTCCGACTCCATAGCCTGCCTGAGCCCTTGGGCGTCGGCGCAGGCAGCCTGATTTTCCGGGGTGTGGAGCAGCCGCCCCTCGGGTGGAAAACGGTTCGTCAATCTGACCAAATCCTTTCTGCGTTGGGGTGATTTTTTTCTTACCAGACAATGATATGCAATGGGGAACCTTGAATTGACAGAGGAGGACCGGGAATTTATAATATTCTTTACACGGATAAAGTGAAGCAAAAGGGGGAGAACCCATGGACATCCATGTAGGCGACGTGCTGGAGCTGAAGAAAGAGCACCCCTGCGGCAGCCGGCGGTGGCAGGTGCTGCGGGTAGGGATGGATTTCCGTCTGCGATGCGCGGGATGCGGCCATGAGCTGATGATCCCCCGGAGCAAAGCGGAAAAAAGCATTAAGAAGATCATTCGGCCGGGGGAGGGCGAGACATGAACCAGTATTGGAGCGCGCGGGCCAGAGCACTGACCCCCTATGTGCCGGGGGAGCAGCCCCGGGACCGGAAATTCATTAAGCTGAACACCAATGAGAACCCCTATCCGCCCTCTCCTATGGCCCTGGTCGCCATCCGGGAAGCGGCCTGCGACACCCTACGGCTCTATCCCGACCCGGATTGCACCACCCTGCGGGAGCTGCTGGGGGCCACCTACGGCCTGAAACCCTCCCAGATCTTTGTGGGCAACGGTTCCGACGAGGTGCTGGCTATGTGTTTTCAGGCCTTCTTTGACCCGGACCGGCCCATCCTCTTTGCGGACATTACATACAGCTTTTATCCCGTCTATGCCGACCTGTACGGCCTGACCTACCGGGAGGTGCCGCTGGACGAGAATTTTGCTCTGCCTCTGGAGCCTTTCCTGGAGCCCAACGGCGGCGTAGTGATTGCCAATCCCAACGCCCCCACTGGACGGGAGCTGTCCCTGTGCGGCATCCGGGCGGTGCTGGAGGCCAACCCCGACGCTGTAGTGGTGGTGGACGAGGCCTATGTGGACTTCGGCGCCCACTCCGCTGTGGAGCTCATCGACCGCTATCCCAACCTGGTGGTGGTACAGACCATGTCCAAATCCCGCTCCCTGGCCGGACTGCGGGTGGGCTTTGCCATGGGCAACGAGGAGCTGATCGCCGCCCTCAACTGCGTGAAGAACTCCTTTAACTCCTATACCCTGGATCGCCTGGCCCTGGCGGGAGCCGAGGGGGCCCTGCGGGACCGGGATTATCTGCGGGCCACCTCTATGAAGATCCAGAACACCCGGGAGTGTACTGCCGCCCACCTGAAGAAGCTGAGCTTTATTGTTACCGACTCCGCCGCCAATTTCCTCTTTGTCTCCCATCCCGATGTGCCCGCAAAGGAGCTGCTGGACGGCCTGCGTCAGCGGGGTATTCTGGTCCGCTGGTGGGACAAGCCCCGCATCCGGGACTACCTGCGGATCACCGTAGGCACTGACCAGGAGATGCAGGCTCTGTGCGCCGCTATGGCGGAACTGGTGGGAGGAAAGTGACCATGGACGAAAATCATCTGCATATTTTATGGACCAACGCCGACCCCACCGTCTTTGACAAGATGGTGCTGATGTATGCCGTCAACAGCTTGGTCCGGGGCTGGTGGGAGAAGGTGACCGTCATCCTGTGGGGGGACACGGCGGCCCTGGCCGCCCATGACCCGGCGGTTCGGGAGCGCATCGCCCTGGCTATGGAGCAGAGGGTGGCTTTCTCCGCCTGCGTCACCTGCGCCCGAGAACTGGGCGTGGAGCAGGACCTGCGGGACATGGGTCTGGAGGTAATCTCCTGGGGCCCGCCCCTTACCGAGCTTATCAAGAGCCGGGCGCCTCTGCTCACTGTCTGATCCAATCGAATCCTGTCATAAAATGGCCCGCCGTGGAGATTCAATCCACGGCGGGCCATTTTTGTGCCCTGTCCCGGATTTGACCTTTTTTATGGAGACAGGCAGGTATAATAATGCCTGCACGCCGGAAGGGGGGAGCGGCATGACGGTGGTCTATCTGGACGAGGTGTTTTTGCTGAATTTTGTGGTGGACTATCTGCTGCTGCTGGCCGCCGGACGGCTGGCGGGGGAGATACTCCGCCGGGGGCGTTTGGCTTTGGGGGCCGCCCTGGGGGCGGCTTACGCCGGGGCGGTGTTCCTGCCGGGGCTTGGCTTTCTGGTCCATCCTCTGTGCAAGGTGGGAGCCGGGGTGCTGACGGTGCTGGTAGGCTACGGCGGCAGCCGGCGGCTGCTGCGGGTGTGTCTGGTGTTCTTTGTCGTGTCCGCCGCCTTCGGCGGAGGCATCTTTGCCCTTCAGATGCTGGGCAGCCGCAGCCTTACCATGGCCAATGGGGTGTTGGCGTCTCCTCTTGATTTAAAGTTGGTGCTGTTGTCGGCGGCGGGGTGCTATGGGCTTGTTACCCTGCTCTTTCAGCGTGCCGCCCGCCACAGCTCCCGGCGGGAGCTGGCCCCGGCAGTCGTGGAACTGGGGGGACGGCGGGCGGTCCTCACCGCATTGGTGGATACGGGCAACACGCTTACCGACCCGGCCACCGGCAGGCCGGTATTGGTGGCAGAGGGGGAGAAGGTAAAGGCCCTGTTTCCGCCGGGGACCGCCCCCTGTCAGGCGGAGCTCCGCGACCCTTCCGCTGCTCTGGAGCGGCTGAGCAACGCAGGCCTGCGGTGCCGGCTGTTATCCTATCAGGCCGTGGGGGTAGAGTGTGGGCTGCTGCTGGCCCTGCGAAGTGACAAGGTAAAGGTGGGCGGGGAGGACTACGGTCCTCTGTTGGTGGCGCTGTCGCCCACCGGGCTCACCGACGGGGGCGGCTACTGCGCCCTCATCGGAGCATAAAGGAGGATGGCTATGAAGAGCTGGAAGACGCGCTGGTATGGGCGCATACAAAAGCTGCTGGCGCGGCTGGGGCTGAGGCTGCCGGGCAAAATCATGTACATCGGGGGGAGCGACACCCTGCCGCCCCCACTGTCCCGGGATGAGGAGGCGGAACTCATCCGCCGCCTGGATGAGGGGGACGAGGGGGTGAAATCCCAGCTTATCGAGCGCAACCTGCGGCTGGTGGTGTATATCGCCCGCCGGTTTGAAAATACGGGGGTAGGCATTGAGGACCTCATCTCTATCGGCACCATCGGGCTTATCAAGGCCATCAACACCTACCAGCCTGCCAAAAACATCAAATTGGCTACTTATGCCTCCCGATGTATCGAAAATGAGATTTTGATGCATCTGCGCAAGACCACCAATCTGAAAAGCGAGGTATCCTTTGACGAGCCGCTAAATACCGACTGGGACGGCAACGAACTGCTGCTCTCCGACATTCTGGGCACTGACAGCGATCTGGTGATGAAACCCATCGAGGAGGATGTGGACCGCAAGCTGCTCTCCGACGCTCTGGAGCGGCTGGAGGAACGGGAGCGGCATATCATTACCCTCCGCTTCGGGCTGGACGGCAAGCCTGAGCGTACCCAGAAGGAGGTGGCCGACAGCCTGGGCATCTCACAGTCCTACATCTCCCGGCTGGAAAAACGGATTATCGCCCGGCTCAAGCGGGAGATTTTACGGCTGATGTGACCAGCCGCCTTGACAAACCGCGGGAAGGGGTATAATATGTAACTAGTTACTTATTTGGATGAGGTGAAAGTATGACGGGAAGGATGCCCTTTGGCCTGAAGATCGCAGTCATCAGCCGGGAATTTCGCAGGCGGATGGATGAGAAGGCCGTTGCCATGGGGCTGACCTGGGCCCAGCTGCGGGTACTGGGATCGGTGAGCCGCCTGGAGGCGGCCGGGAAAGAGGAGATCCACCAAAACGATCTGGAGCACATTGAGCACGTGACCCATCCGGCCATGACCAAGATGCTCCAGCGGCTGGAGAGCAAGGGCCTGGTCCGGTGCGTGCCCAGTGAGAAGGACCGGCGATATAAGAAAATTACCTGTACCGAGCGCTCTGCAGGAATCCATGAGACCATTCTGGAGCAGGACAGGGAGGTACTGGAGGAGCTGTGCCGGGATTTTACGCCCCGGCAAAAGGAAATGCTGGGGGAGGCCATTGATCTGATCTTGAGCAACATCGATCTGGAGTGACCCTTTCCGTCAGAAAAAGTGAATTCCCAGGCAGTGTGCTGAGGAGATAACTCAAGCGCGCTGCCTGCTTTTTTATCGCTAAATAAGTAACTAGTTACCTAAAAGGAGTGCAAGTCAAGATGGAAAAAGAAGTACCAGAGCGCGAGAGTCCCTTTGCCACGGAGCCCATTGGCCGGTTGATCCTGAAATTTGCCGTTCCCAGCGTCATTGCCCTGCTGGTCAATTCCCTGTACAACATCGTGGACCAGATCTTCATCGGCTGGGGCGTGGGCAACGCGGTTGCCCTGGTGACCGTGGTCAGCATCGTCCTGGCTGTGGTGTTCCTGCTGTTCATCGACCCGATCCTGACTCTCTTCGGCGCAACCGACCTGCTGCGGTCTCTGGCCTTGGAGTATGGCTTCATCATTGGCCTCGGTCTGCCTTTTATGATGATATCAGCCGCCATCAATTCCATGATCCGTGCGGATGGCAGCCCCAAATACGCCATGTTTTCCATGATCATCGGTGCGGTCCTCAACGTGATTCTGGACCCGGTCTTTATCTTTGTTTTTCATATGGGGGTACAGGGTGCTGCCATCGCTACGGTGATCGGACAGGTGGCCTCCTTTGTGGTGTCGGCGGTCTATCTGCCCTGGTTCAAGACCGTCCATCCTGATGCCGCCTCCTTCCGCCTGAACGGCCGTACCTGCGGCAATATCCTTACCTTCGGCCTGAGTAGCTTTATCACCCAGTTTGCCATCACCTGTGATGAAGGTCAACCAGATCATGATTGCCATTCTGCTGGGCATCGCCACCGGTACCCAGCCCATCATCGGTTTCAACTACGGTGCCAAGAACTTCAAGCGGGTGAAAAAAACCCTGGAAATTTCCCTCATCGCCTCTGAGGTGGTGTCCATCGTAGCCTTTTTGATTTTCCAGTTCGCGCCCATGAGCGTAGTCATGCTGTTTGGCTCCGAGGAGGGGCTTTATAACGAGTTTGCTGTAAAGGCCTTCCGCATTTTCCTGATGCTCTGCCCCCTTACCGGGTTCCAGACGGTGGCGGCAGTCTATCTCCAGGCGGTAGGCAAGCCTGTTAAATCCGCCATTCTCTCCCTGGCCCGTCAGATCATTTTCTTTGTGCCCGCGGCTTTGATCCTGCCCCTGTTCCTGGGGGTGGAGGGGGTGCTGTGGACCGGCCCTGTAGCCGACGGCCTGGCATTCCTGCTCTCTCTGGGCCTGCTGATCCATGAGCACAGCCACCTGAAGCGGGAGCACCGGCTGCAATCCGAGGCGCCTGAGATCGCATAAAAAGGAGTGGATCAATCATGAAAAACCGGATCATCACCATCAGCCGTGAATTTGGCAGCGGCGGCCGTACCATTGGCAAAAAGGTGGCCGAAGCTCTGGGCATTGCCTGCTATGACAGTGAGCTGATTGAGAAGATTGCGGCGGAGAGCGGTTTTCACAAAAATTATATCAAAGAGGCGGGGGAGTATGCCCCCGGCGGGATACTGGCCTCCGCCTTTGCCCACGGTACCGCGGGCCCCACCAACGAGGACTATATCTGGAAGATCCAGTGCAGGATCATCACCAAACTGGCGGAGAAGGAATCCTGCGTCATTGTGGGCCGGTGTGCCGACTATATCCTTCGGGACAAGGCCGACTGCCTGCGGGTATTTATCCGCGCGGATATGGCCTTCCGGGCCAAACGGATCGTGGAGGTGTACGGTGAGCGGGAGGCCTCTCCGGAGCAGCGGCTGAAAGAGAAGGATAAGCGCCGGGCGGCCTACCACCGGTTCTATACCGATATGAAGTGGGGCCACGCCCAGAACTATGACCTTACCCTCAACAGCGGAACCCTGGGCATCGACCACTGTGCGGAGCTGATCCGGCAGCTCTACTGAGTAATTGCAGCAAAAAAGACCGCCAACGGCGGTCTTTTTTGCTGTTTTTGGCTTAAAAGCCCATGGTGTCGGCCAGATCATCCTTCATCTGGTCCATCTTCCGGGTGGCCTTTTTGGCCATGCGGCGCATTTTGGGATTCTGCATCCCCTTGGCGGCTACCGCCATGCCCATAGCGGCCCCGGCCAGAATGCCAAGGCCCATGCCGCCTAAAAAGGTGTGATTAGTCATTTGCTCAGCTCCCTTCCTTGGATGTCCGTATTTATTATTGCCCGGAATGCTGAAAAATCCATTGCTAAAATATGCGATTCAAGTTATAATGAAGGGCGAAGAACAGAGTGGCTTGCAGGAGGGGACGGGGGAAGGACCTGTACCCTTTTTTGCTGTGCAAATGTGGGTTTCGGCCACAGAGCCGGCCCGCGGAACGGAAAGGAGTGATCCAGTGAAACTGTTGATTCGTCAGGGACGCCTGGTGGACCCTGTGGGGGGCATCGGCGGTGTCATGGATATCCTGATGGAAGACGGAAAGGTGACTGTCATCGGCAGCAACATCAATGAGCCGGGCGCTCAGATCATCGATGCGGCGGGACTGACCGTGTGCGCCGGACTGGTGGATATGCACGTCCACCTGCGGGAGCCCGGATTTGAGTACAAGGAGACCATCGAGACCGGCGCGGCAGCCGCCGCCCGGGGCGGCTTTACCTCCATCGCCTGTATGCCCAACACCAGGCCCACGGTGGACTGCCCCGAGCAGGTGGACTTTGTCCGCAGAAAGGCGGCGGAGGCCTGCGGGGTCCATGTCTGGCCCATCGGCTCGGTGTCCAAGGGACAGCGAGGCCAGGAACTCACCAATTTTGAGGCTCTGAAAGGTGCGGGAGTAGTGGCCCTGTCCGACGACGGTGTGCCCATCCAGAACGCCAATCTGATGCGGGATGGCCTCATCATGGCCCACCGGCAGGATCTCACCATCCTGTCCCACTGTGAGGATGCGGATATGGTGAAAAACTACGCCGTCAACGAGGGAAGGGTATCCCGCCAGCTGCGTCTGGACGGGCGGCCCGCCATCGCCGAGGAGCTGATGGTAGCCCGGGACGCCATGTTGGCCGAGGAGACCGGTGCCGCGGTCCACATCTGCCACATCTCCACCGCAAAATCGGTGGCCATTGTCCGGCGGTACAAGCGCAAGGGCGTACAGATCACCTGTGAGACCTGTCCCCAGTATTTCTCCCTCACCGAGGATGAGATTTTGGCCCAAGGCACCATGGCCCGGGTCAACCCGCCCCTGCGGACCTGGTCCGACGTGGAGGCCATTATCGAGGGCCTGAAGGACGGCACCATCGACGCCATCGCTACCGACCACGCCCCCCATTCCGCCGAGGAGAAGGCCCGGCCCCTCACTGAGGCCCCCAGCGGCATGGTGGGACTGGAGACCGCCCTGGGCGTCACCCTGACCTATCTGTACCACACCGGGGAGCTGCCCCTGTCCGATATTCTGCGGAAAATGACCATCAATCCTGCCTGCATCCTCCGTCTGCCCACCAAGGGCCGGCTGGCCATCGGCGCTGACGCCGACGTGGTTATCTTCGACCCGGATGAGGTGTGGACGGTGGACCCGGAGCAGTTTGCCTCCAAGGGCCGCAACACCCCCTTCGCCGGCAAGGAGCTGAAGGGAAAGATCAAGTACACCATCGTGGGCGGAAAGATCATTTATCAGGATGAGAAATAAGAGATTTTAAGAGATAAAGGAGAATGAACTATGTCCTTCGATCGTCTGCAGGAAGCCATCATTGCCAAGAAAAATCCCACCGTGGCGGGTCTGGACCCCAAGCCGGAGTATGTGCCCGCCCACATCCGCAAGGAGTGCTATGACAAGTACGGCGAGACCCTGGAGGGTGCCGCCGAGGCCATTTACCGCTTCAACTGCGGTCTGATGGACGCACTGAAGGACATCGTGCCCGCCGTCAAGCCCCAGTCCGCCTATTATGAGCGCCTGGGCTGGCGGGGTATGGAGGTGCTGGAGCGCACCATCCGCTATGCCAAGGAGCAGGGCCTGTATGTCATCGCCGACATCAAGCGCGGCGACATCGGCTCTACCGCCGAGGCCTATTCCGACGGCTGGCTGGGCAAGACCAAGGTAGGGGAGCAGATGCTCAGCGTCTTTGATGCCGACTGCGTCACCCTCAACGGCTACATGGGCGCCGACAGCGTCAATCCCTTCCTCAAGACCTGCAAGGAGATGGACAAGTGCGCCTTCATCCTGGCCAAGACCTCCAACCCCGGCTCCGGCGAGCTGCAGAACGTGTCCGCCGGTGAGGGCGACACCGTGTACGGCCTGATGGCCGACCTCATTGAGAAGTGGGGCGCGGGCACCGAGGGCAAGTATGGCTATACCATGGCCGGTGCGGTGGCAGGCGCCACCTATCCGGAAGAGCTGCAGAAGCTGCGCGCCCGGATGCCCCACACCTTCCTGCTGGTGCCCGGCTATGGCGCCCAGGGCGGCACTGCCGAGGATGTGCAGTATGCCTTCCAGAAGGATGGCCATGGCGCTATCGTCAACTCCTCCCGCGGCATCATCTGCGCCTGGCAGAAGACCGGCAAGGACGGCATGGACTACCAGGAGGCTGCCCGCAACGCCGCGATCGCCATGCGGGACGACATCGCCCGCTTTACTACCATCGCGTAATCGGAGCGGCCTATGTCAGAGCAAGAGAGAGAGAAACAAGGTGTCCGTGAGGACGAGGTCAGCAAATGGAAGATCGGCCAGCACCGGGAATGGAACTGGCAGGAGATCCTTCAGCAGCAGATTGCGGCGGGACTGGTGGCAGCGGAGCCCTTCCGCTGCCCCACCTGCGGCACCATGCGCCGCAACCGGATCTGCCCGGTGTGCGGCAGCATCATGGATCTGAAGACCATGACTGAGACCGTCCACGGGGACGAGTCTGCCAAATAAGTTGGAAATGAGGGATAGTATGCCCATTGAACAGATCTGTACCATCGTTGAGGCGGCCAAGCTGAACGAGTATGCCTATTCCTTCACCCTGGAGGTGGGGGATATGGTGAAAAAGGAGGGCCTGATGGCCGGTCAGTTCCTCCATATCGCCTGCGGGGAGGGTTTGCTTCTCCGCCGGCCCATCTCGGTTTGCATGGTCCAGGAGGACGAGCCCCAAGACACCGCCCGCGTGGTCTTTGAGGTGCGGGGTGAGGGTACCAAGTGGTTGGCTCAGCGCCAGGTGGGGGACAAGGTGAATGTGCTGGGCCCTCTGGGCAACGGCTTTACCGTTACCCCCAATGACCGGCTGCTGCTGGTGGGCGGCGGCATCGGTGTGCCCCCGCTGCTGGGTCAGGCCGCCTTTACCGCCAAGAACTCCACCGCTATACTGGGCTTCCGGTCTGCCGACCGGGCCATGCTGGTGGAGGATTACCGGGACTACTGCGAGGCGGTTTACCTCTGCAGTGACGACGGTTCCCTGGGCCGCCACGGCTTTGTGGACGCCCAGCTGAAGGATATCCTTGAAAAGGATAAAAACTTTACAGCTGTTCTGGCCTGCGGCCCCAAGCCCATGCTGAAGAATGTGGCCAAGGTAGCGGCCGAGTACGGCGTGCCCTGCCAGGTCTCCCTGGAGGAGCGGATGGCCTGCGGCGTGGGTGCCTGCCTGGGCTGCGCCGTCCAGATGGCCGACGGCACCATGAAGCACGTCTGCAAGGACGGCCCGGTATTCGACGCCAAGGAGGTGGACTGGAATGTCTAAGGTGGATCTGTCCGTTGATCTGGCGGGCGTCAAGATGAAAAATCCGGTGGTGGTGGCCTCCGGTACCTTCGGCTTCGGCCGGGAATACGGCCAGTTCTATAACCTGAATGAACTGGGCGGCATCTGCTGTAAGGGCCTTACCCTTCACAGAAGAGAAGGCAATCCGCCCCCCCGGATCGCCGAGACTCCCATGGGTATCCTCAACTCCGTGGGTCTGCAGAACCCCGGTGTGGACGCCTTTATCGAGCACGAGCTGCCCGAGCTGAAGAAGCACGATCTGGCTATCATCGCCAACATCTCGGGCAACACGCCTGAGGAGTATGGCATCATGTGCGAGAAGCTGTCGGCAGCGGGTGTGGATATGATCGAGGTCAACATCTCCTGCCCCAACGTGAAGGCGGGCGGTCTGGCCTACGGCACCAAGCCCGAGCTGGCTGCCGAGGTCACCAAGATGGCCAAGAGCCATTCCACCATCCCTGTGATGGTGAAGCTGTCTCCCAACGTCACCGACATCACCGAGATCGCCCGTGCGGTGGCTGATGCCGGCGCTGACGCTCTGTCCCTCATCAACACCCTGCGGGGTATGCGCATCGACCTGAACACCCGCCGCCCCATCCTGAAGATGAACACCGGCGGCCTGTCCGGCCCTGCCGTGCTGCCTGTGGCGGTGCGGATGGTATGGGAGGTGGCCTGCGCCGTGGATCTGCCCATCCTGGGCATGGGCGGCGTGGCCAAGGGGGAGGACGCGGCCCAGCTGATGCTGGCGGGCGCCTCCGCCGTGGCCGTAGGCACCGCCTGCTTTGCCGATCCCTACGCCCCCATCAAGGTGCGGGACGGCCTGGCGGCAATCGCCTCTGCCCAGGGCCTTGACAAGGTTTCTGACCTGACAGGCGGCGTGCGCCCCTGGTAATTGCTATATCCTGATCCGAAGAGGGTGCCTACTGTGACCAAGGTTTATATCATCCGCCATGCGGAGGCGGAGGGCAATCTGTACCGCCGGGTTCACGGCTGGTACAACAGCCTCATCACCGACAACGGCTACCGGCAGATCGCCGCACTGCGGGGCCGGTTTGCTGACGTACATATCGACGCGGTGTACTCCAGCGATCTGTTCCGCACTATGACCACCGCCACGGCCATCTACCCCAGCCATGGCCTGGAGCTCCACACCACCCCTGCCCTGCGGGAGATCGGTGTGGGGGAGTGGGAGGACAAGCCCTGGGGCGAGCTGGAGCGGTACGACGCCATGCGGCTGATCCGCTTTAACCACGCCTCACCTGAGTTCCAGGTGGAAGGGGGCGAGACCTTCGCCCAGGTTCAGGCCCGGATGAAGGGCGCGGTGCTGGATATCGCCGCCAGGCATCCCGGCCAGACGGTGGCTCTGTTCTCCCACGGCTCCGCCATCCGCTGTCTCCAGGGTGCCATCCGGGGCCTGGGTCCCGGTGAGATGGACAGCCTGGGTCACAGTGACAACACCGGTGTCACCTGTCTGGAGGTGGAGGGAGACCAGATCTCCATCGTCTATGAGAACGACAACTCCCACCTGCCGGAGGAGATCTCTACCCTGGCCAGACAGAAGTGGTGGAAGTCCCGGGAGGGGAGTATTGCAGATGCCAATATGTGGTTCCGTCCTCTGGACCTGGAGCGGGAAGAGGAACTCTATCTGGCGGCCCGGCACGACGCCTGGATCGATATCCACGGCAGCGAGGTCCCCTTTGACGGGGCGAGCTTCTGCAAGGATGCCCGTCACTGCTGGGAACAGGACAAGGAAAAAGCCTTGACAGTTGCCATGCAGCGAGATGAGGTGGCGGGCGTGCTCCAGCTGGATCTGGCCCGCTTTGCCGATGAGGGCATCGGCTACATCCCCTTTGTGTACATGAATCCCCAGCACCGGAAGCGGGGTCTGGGCGTTCAGCTGATCGGCCAGGCGGTGTCGGTATTCCGCCCCCTGGGCCGCACCCGCCTGCGGTTGCGCTGCGCTCCGGAGAATGCGGTGGCTCAGCGCTTCTATAAGAAGTACGGCTTTGAAAAGGTAGGGGAGGAGCACGGCAGCGTGACCCTGGATATTCTGGAAAAATACATTGGCTATGAGACCAAGGACTGACTGAGGAACGATATGAATGGATTTTTGCCCGTCTCTAAGGCGGATATGGAAGAGCGTGGTTGGGACGGGTACGACTTTCTCATCATCACCGGCGACGCCTATGTGGACCATCCTTCCTTTGGCTGCGCCATCATCTCCCGTGTGCTGGAGGCCGAGGGCTACCGTGTGGCCATCCTGGCCCAGCCGGACTGGCGCAAGGTAGAAGCCTTTACAGCACTGGGGCGGCCCCGGCTGGGGGTGATGCTGTCTGCCGGCAATCTGGACTCCATGGTGGCCCACTATACCGCCGCCCGGAAGCGTCGGCACGACGACGCCTATTCCCCGGGCAATCAGGCGGGACTGCGTCCCGACCGGGCCTCCATCGTGTATGCCAACAAGGTGCGGGAGGCCTTTGGAGACATCCCTCTGATCATTGGCGGGCTGGAAGCATCCCTCCGCCGCTTTGCCCACTACGACTACTGGGAGGACAAGGTGCGCCGCTCGGTGCTCTTTGACAGCCAGGCTGACCTGCTGGTGTACGGCATGGGTGAGACTGCCACCCGGGAGATTGCTGCCCGTTTGGCCTCCGGTACCCCGGTGGGGGAGATCACTGATGTAAAGGGAACTGCCTTTATTGCAAAAGATCCCTCCGCCTGCGCCTATCCCAAGGTGGAGTGCCCCTCCTATGAGCAGGTTTCTACCGATAAACGGCAGTATGCCGTGGCCAATATGATCCAGTATGAGGAGCACGATCCGGTGCGGGGGAAGGCTATTCTCCAGCGCCATGGGGACCGGCTGCTCATCGTCAATCCCCCCGCCATGCCTCTTACTACGGCGGAGCTGGACTTTGTGGCCGAGCTGCCCTACGTCCGGGAACCTCACCCCATGTACGACGACATGGGGGGCGTGCCGGCCATTGAGGAGGTGCGCTTCTCGGTGGCCCACAACCGGGGGTGCTTCGGCGCCTGTAATTTCTGCTCCCTGGCCTTCCATCAGGGGCGGATCATCACCTCCCGCAGCCACGAGAGTGTGCTGAGAGAGGTGGAGGGGCTGACCCATCACCCCGGCTTCAAGGGCTATATCCACGACGTGGGCGGCCCAACCGCCAACTTCCGGCGGCCTGCCTGCAAGAAGCAGATGAAGGCCGGGCTGTGCCGGGGAAAGGCCTGTCTGGCCCCAGAGGCCTGTCCCAACCTGGACGCCGACCACACCGACTACCTGATGCTGCTGCGGAAGATCCGGGCGGTGCCGGGGGTGAAAAAGGTGTTCATCCGCTCTGGCATCCGGTTTGACTATATGCTCAAGGACAAGAGCGGGGAATTCTTTGCCGAGCTGGTGAAGTACCATGTGTCCGGCCAGCTGAAGGTGGCCCCGGAGCACTGTGTCAACTCAGTGCTGGACTACATGGGCAAGCCCCATATCGAGGTATACGAGAGATTCAAGCGGAAGTACGAGTCCCTGAACCAGAAGTACGGCAAGGAGCAGTATCTGGTGCCCTACCTCATGTCCTCTCACCCCGGCTGTACGCTGAACGACGCGGTGGAGCTGGCCCAATGGCTCAACCGCACCGGCCGTCAGCCTGAGCAGGTTCAGGACTTTTATCCTACGCCTGGCACTCTGTCCACCTGTATGTACTATACCGGCATCGATCCCCGGACCATGAAGCCGGTGTATGTGCCCCGGGCCCCCCACGAGAAGGCTATGCAGCGGGCTTTGATGCAGTGGAAGCGGCCGGAGAAACGGGCCCTGGTACGGGAGGCCCTCCATCGGGCCCACCGGGAGGACCTCATCGGTTTCGGCAAAGACTGTCTGCTGCGGCCGGAGAAATACGGCAAGCCTCAGGAGAGCAAGCAGACCTCCAACCGGGGCAGAACCGGCAAGGGGCATAAACCGGCGGCCCAGAAGGGCGCCAAGCCCCAGGCCAAACCCACCCGCAAAGCCGGGTGGGCGGTAGCCAAGCCAAAAAAGAATGCCCGTCCCCGCAAGGGAAAGGGATAAAAGACAACCGGCAGAGCGCGCTCTGCCGGTTTCTTTTTGCCTGAAATACTATGCGGCAAGAGCATTGAAGCTTCCTTTCAGAATTGGTATACTAAACTTAAATACTCCCTCTGGGGAGAGAAGAGAGGATGTATGCCTGTGAAAAGACGCGTATTGTCCCTGCTGGCTGCGCTGGTGCTGATGCTGGGCCTGATCCCCGCCGCCTCCGCTGCACAGCCTGATCTGGTCATCACCATGCGGTACAATAGCCCCTGGTGCGTGATTGGTGATACTGTGACTCAAATCGACGAGACCAGCAGTGCCGTGGTGCTGATGGCCGAGAATGGCCGTACCATGTTGCCCATCCGTCGGATGATTGAGGCCTTCGGCGGAACCGTGGAGTGGGTACAGGAGACCAATGGTGTGCGCTGCTCCCTGAACGGCACCTCGGTGGAGCTGGAGCTGGACTCCACCACCGCCCTAGTCAATGGGGAAGAGGTGACCATGGATGTGCCTATGCGGGCAAAAAACAACCGCACCTTCGTGCCGGTGCGCTTTGTCAGCGAGAATCTGGGCCTGACCGTGGAATGGGAGGGCAAGAACCAGATTGTGGTGGTAGCCAACGGCGAGGTGGATAAGAACAATCTCACCAGCCTGCCCCAGGTCCAGAAGCTGGTGGAAAAGACCACCCCCAAGGAGGACCCGGTGACCCTTACCTCCAAGAGCTACACGCTGGCCTCCGGCACCGTCAATGCCAACGTGATCACCGTCAATATGAAGGACCCCCGGGTGAGCGTCAAGTCGGTACTCGCCGGCGGCAAGCTCAATTCGCCTCAGAGCTTCCAGTCCATTGCCGCCAGTTCCGGGGCAGTAGCGGTGATCAACGCCAACTTCTTTGAGAGCGAAAAGACCATCAAGGACCCCATCGGCCACCTGATGGTGAACGGCCAGTTTATGTATGCCAGCTCCGGCCTCTCCTCTCTGGGTATCACCGATACCAACGAGATGCGCTACGGCCGGCCTCCCGTCTTTGTCCGCATTGAGACGGTAGACGGCGGCGCCTACCGCTGGTGGGATGCCTATGAGGTCAATATGCTCAAGCAGTTCAGCGGTCAGGCGGTGCTTTACACCTCTGCCCGGGGTACCTCTTTCCAGGTCACCTATCCTGGTTCCGCCCTGACCGTGGTCAACAATGTGACCACCAGCTTCCAGATGGTATCCGCCGGTCAGACGGTAGCCATCCCCGCTAACGGCTATGTGCTCTACTCCAGCGACACCGTCACCAACTACGACTTCTTCAATCAGTTTGAGGCAGGCCGCACTGTGGCTCTGCGGCCCTACCTCCAGCGGGATGATGAAGAGGGCTTCGATCTGACCGGTGTGCAGACCATGGTGTCTGGTTCCCCCCGGTTGGTGAAGGACGGCGTAAAGTTCACCGGTCTGGACAACGGCTTTAAGGAGGCCCGCTTTACCACCGCCGTCACGCCCCGTACCGCTGTAGGTACCACCAAGGACGGCAAGCTGCTGCTGGTCAATGTAAAGGCTGCCTCCATTGAGCAGATGCGTGATCTGATGCTGGCTCTGGGCTGTGTGGATGCCATCAACCTGGATGGCGGCGGTTCCACCGCTATGTATTATAAGGGGCAGACCCTGGCCACCCCCGGACGTAACCTGACTTCTACGCTTCAGGTCTTTGTGTCCGAATAAATCGCCGGAAAGAACGAGCTTGCCGCCTCTGCGGCAAGCTCGTTTTCTTTATAGGGAAGGGGAGACGAAAAAAATTTGAGAAAATGAAAAAAAGGACTTGCAAGAATTGGGGAAGTCTGCTATTATATCAATAACAGTAATAGTTACTGTTTACATTAGAAAGAGTGGTGACTAATGAACGGAAAGCGATACTCACGTCAGCGAGAGCTGATCTATGAGGCCCTGATGCACACGGACCAGCATCCCACCGCTGAAATGGTGTATCAATGGCTCAAGCCCACCAATCCCAACCTGAGTTTGGGGACGGTATACCGGAATCTGAATCTGCTGGTGGACGAAGGTGCTGCTGTGCGGATGGCTTTCCCGGTTGAGCGGTACGATGCCAACGTAGAGCCCCATCCTCATTTCCGCTGTGAAGTGTGCGGCGGGGTCTTTGATCTGGATCTGCCCTATGATAAAGGGTTGGACGAGAAGGCCTTGCTGGCCAGCGGCCATGATATTCGGTCCCATGAGCTGATTTTTCATGGGGTCTGCGTTAACTGCAAACCAAAACATTGAGTTTTTTCAGGTAATATGGTAAGTTTATTTTGCACCAAAGTGCCAATACTGTGATTAGAAAGGATGTAATAACATGGAGTTCAAGCTGTATCGCTGCGCGCACTGCGGCAATGTAATTTTTAAGGTTGTGGATAAGGGTGTGCCCGTCATGTGCTGTGGCCAGAAGATGGAAGAGATCACCCCCAATACCACCGACGCGGCTCAGGAGAAGCACGTCCCTGTGGTGGAGAAGACCGCTCATGGCAGCGGGAACTCCGTGACCGTCAAGGTGGGTGGTGTGGAGCATCCCATGCTGCCGGAGCACTATATCTCCCTGATTGCTGTGGTGGACGGCGACACCGTGACCATGAAGTTCCCCAAGCCTGGCGACGCGCCCGAGCTGAAGACCTTCTGCCGGAGCGATAAGGTGGAGGCCTACGAGATCTGCAATCTCCACGGCTTCTGGAAGGGCGAAGGCTAACATATTCGCTTTATAAGAGACAACCTGATTTTAGAAAGGAAGGTATGATTATATGGAACTGAAGGGCAGCAAGACCGAAGCCAATCTGTGGAAGGCATTTGCGGGGGAGAGCATGGCCCGCAATAAGTATACCTACTTTGCCAGCAAGGCCAAGAAGGAGGGCTACGAGCAGATCGCAGCCATCTTTGAGGAGACCGCCGGCAATGAGAAGGAGCACGCCAAGCTGTGGTTCAAGGAGCTGGGCGGCATCGGTGACACCATGGCCAACCTGAAGTCCGCCGCCGCTGGTGAGCATGAAGAGTGGACTGAGATGTATAAGGAGATGGCCGAGACCGCTCGTGAGGAGGGCTTTGAGAAGCTGGCCTTCCTGTTCGAGGGCGTCCTCAAGATCGAGAAGGAGCACGAGGAGCGCTACCTGACCCTCCTGAAGAACCTGGAAGAGGGCGTTGTGTTCAAGCGGGGCGACGAGTATATGTGGAAGTGCCGTAACTGCGGCCACATTGTGGTAGGCACCTTTGCACCCGAAGTCTGCCCCACCTGCCTGTACTCGAAAAGCTATTTTGAGCTGAACTGCGAAAATTACTAAGCTTTGCCCGGCGTTATTTAAAATCTAAAATCCTTTTTGCTTTGCCGCACCGCCTTTCCTTTCGAAATACGGTGCGGTTTTTGATTGACTGATTGAAACCCTTGCCGCGCCCTGCGAAATGATGCCTCCGGCTTTCGGAAAAAACTTGAGCCGATGCACAAAACCTGCTATAATGTATATGTTATGTACAACCCTTTCCCTTCGCGGGAAAGGGTTGTGCGCTGAAAGCGCAAATTCTCTTTTGCAGCCAAACGGGCAAAGAAGATTCAGCCCATGATTG
>NZ_CAJFGT010000018.1:0-36259 GCF_904377885.1 Flavonifractor sp. An112
CCGCCCCTTTTGCCGGGGAAACGGATTGCCACGCCAGTGTGCGCACTGGCTCGCAATGACAGGTTTGTGCAAAACAGCTATTTTGCAACAGGCCCTTTTTGCTATGCAAAAGCATAGCAAAATTGGCCATGTGCCGCTTTCAGCGGCACGGCCATGAAATCAAAGCGCATGGGCCGGGACGGCCCATATGCGCATGAAGTTTCATGGTCATAAATGGGGACGGGCCCTCATAGGTATGTTGCAGACACCAAAGAAGGATGTGACGCTATGCGGGAACAAGGGGATGTAACGCGGTATTTACAGGCGGCGGCCCTGCTGCCGCCCCATCTGCGGCGGCAGGCGGAGGGGTTGGACAAGTCCAGTCAGGCGGTGGCCGAGGAGCTGCGGCTGCGGGCGGGCAGGTCCATGTCGGTGGTGTGCCCCACAGGGGAGCGCCCCCTGCCCGGCGGTGAGCCGGTAAGTCCGGCGGATCTGGGCCTGGTGGTGGAGATCGCCACCCGTGCCTCCGCCCACACCGCCCTGGAGCGGCTGCGGAGCGGCTTTTTCACCGTGCCCGGCGGCCACCGCATCGGTATCTGCGGCAGCGCGGTGGTGAAGGATGGCGCGGTGTTCAATCTGCGGCAGCTGTCCTCTTTGGCCATCCGCATCGCCCGTGAGGTGCCGGGAGCCGCCGCCGCTGTGGCGGACAGGCTGTGGGAGGGGGATCGCTTTCAGAGCACCCTCATCCTGTCCCCGCCGGGAGGCGGCAAGACCACCCTGCTGCGGGATCTGATCCGAAGGCTCTCCGACGGAACGGGCCACCCGCCCCTGCGGGTGGGGGTGGCCGATGAGCGGGGGGAGCTGGCGGCCATGTACAACGGTCTGCCCCAGTTTGACATAGGACGGCAGACCGATGTGATGGACGGCTGTCCCAAGGCGGAGGGGTTGATGATGCTGCTGCGGGGAATGAATCCCCAGGTGCTGGCCGCCGACGAGATCACCGCATCCCAGGACTGCGCTGCCCTGCTGCTGGCAGCCAACTGCGGTGTGCGCCTTCTCTGTACCGCCCACGCCGCCGACCTGGAGGACCTGAAGACCCGGCCTCTGTACCGGCCTCTGCTGGAAAACCGCTGCTTTCAGAAGCTGGCGGTGCTCTCCCGGGGGCTGGAGGGGCGGAGCTGTCAGGTGTACCAGCTGTGATCCGGCTGATGGGCGCCCTGCTGACGGTGGGCGGCGGGGCCTTTCTGGGTTTTGACGCCCACCGGCGGCTGAAGCGGCGGGCCAGGGTGCTGCGGCAGCTGGCCGGGGCGCTGGAGCAGATGGACCGGGAGATCTCCTTCCGCCTTACGCCCATGCCCCAGCTGATGGAGGAGTTGGCTGATGATTATCCGCCGCCGGTGGGAGAGCTGTTTGCCAACTGCCGGAAGGGCATGGAGGAGTTGGGGGAGCGCTCCCTGGCGGAGATCTGGCGGCAGGCTCTGGAGGATACCCCGCTGGATCTGGAAGGCCGGTCTGCCGCCGTGATGGACGAGCTGGGGGAGGTACTGGGCCGGTTTGAGGAGTCCGGCCTCCGTACCGCTCTGGCCCGGGCGGTGGCGGAACTGACCCGGGAGGCGGAACTTGCCCGGGAGGATGGGGAAAAGCGGGGCAGGATGTATCAGGTGCTGGGCTTGACCTGCGGCGGGCTGCTGGTCATTCTGCTGCTTTAAAGGAGTTAAAAACATGGATGTGGATCTGATCTTTAAAATCGCCGCCATCGGAATTCTGGTGTCGGTGCTCAATCAGGTGCTCTCCCGGTCTGGCCGGGACGAGCAGGCCACCATGACTACCCTGGCGGGGCTGGTGGTGGTACTTATGATGGTGGTCCAGCAGATCAGCGGGCTGTTTGATCTGGTCAAGGACCTGTTCGGTCTGTAGCCATGGAGACCATGCTGAAGGTGGGGGCGGTGGCCGTCCTGGGTGCTCTGTGTGCCGTGATGGTGAAGGGCACCGCCCGGCAGCTGGCTCTGGTGCTCTCCATTGCCGCCGCCGCTGTGGTGCTGGGTCTGGCCCTGAGGGCGGTGGAGGACGTGGTGGCCATGGCGGAGGAGCTGCAGGATATGGCGGGGCTGTCCCCTGCGGTGGTGGCCCCTGTCATCAAGACGGTGGGCATTGCCATCCTCACCCACATTGCCGCCCAGGTGTGCAAGGACGCGGGGGAGGGAGGCATTGCCGCCGTCACTGAGACGGCCGGCTCCGCCCTGGCTCTGTGTACCGCCCTGCCCCTGCTGCGGGCGGTGCTGGACACGGTGGCACAGCTGCTGTGAGAAGCTGGTACAAAAGAGGAGGGAAGGACCATGATACGGCGTTTGGCGGTGCTGGTGGTGCTGCTGACGGTACTGACGGGGACGGCCTGGGCCAGTCAGGGCGTGCTGGATACCCAGTCTGCCGCCCTGGACCTGGAGGGGCTGGAGAACGCCGGGGCGGAGTGGATGCCTGACGCCGACCTGTCCGCCGGGCTGGACCTGGACGACAGCATCGACCAGATTCTGGACACCGGCAGCGCGGAGCTGGGGGGTGTGATTCGCAAAGCCCTGCGCAGCGGGGCCCTGCTGCTGGCGGTGGTGCTCTTCTGCTCTCTGGCCGAGGGCATGGGGGCAGGCCAGGGCCCGGTCAATGGGGTGGCTCTGGTGGGGGCCCTGGCGGTGACCGCCATTGCGGCGGCTGACGCCAACTCCCTCATCGGCATGGGCCGGGAGGCCATCGAGCATATGGACAGCTTCTCCAAGCTGCTGCTGCCGGCGGTGACGGCGGCGGCCTCCGCCGCCGGGTCCCCGGGAGGCGCGGTGGCCCGGCAGCTGGCCACCATGCTCTTTTCCGACCTGCTCATCACCTTGATCAACCGTGTACTGCTGCCCCTGGTGTATACCTACATCGCGGCCTGTGTGGCCTGGGCTGCGGTGGGCAACGATGGCCTCAAGCGGATGGCGGCTACCCTCAAGTGGGCGGTGACCACGGTGCTTACCGGCACCCTCATTCTCTTTGTCACCTATCTCACCATCAGCGGGGTCATCGCGGGCACCACCGACGCCCTGACAGTGAAGGCTGCCAAGTTCACCATGTCCAGCATGGTGCCGGTGGTAGGCGGCATCCTGTCCGACGCGGCGGAGACCGTGCTGGCAGGGGCGGGAGTGCTGAAAAATACGGTGGGTGTGTTCGGGATGTTGGTGGTCATCGGTATCTGTCTGGTGCCTTTCCTCCAGCTGGGCTTCCACTATCTGACCTATAAGGTGTCCTCCGCTCTCAGCGCCGCCCTGTCGGGCAGCCGGGTGGCCGCCCTCATCGACCAGATCGGCGGGGCCTTTGGACTGATCCTGGGGATGACCGGGGCCTGCGCCCTGCTGCTGCTCATCTCCATGATCTCCGCCGTGTCGCTGGCAGGGGGGTGAGACCATGGTAGAATTTTTGGGAAAATGGCTGATGGGGGTGACCTGTGCGGCCATGATCCTGGCCCTGGCGGAGGGCCTGTCCCCGGCAGGGGGGCCAAAACGGGCCGCCCGGCTGGCCGGCGGGTTGCTCCTGCTGCTGGCCGTGGTGAAGCCCTTGATAAGCCTGGACGGTTCGGCCCTCACCCGGGCCATGACGGAATACCGCCTGGACGCGGAATACTCCGCCCAGGCGCTGGAGGAGGAGAATAAAACCCTGATGATGGACATCATAGAAGCCCAGTCCGCCGCATATATTCAGGACAAGGCGGCGGCGTTGGGCATTACCTGCACGGTGCGGGTGGAGGCCGACGAGGCGGCGGAATACCCCATCCCCAAGGTGGTCACCATCACCGGGGAGCTGTCCCGGGAGGAGCGGGAAGCCCTCACCGAGCAGATTGAGGCCGATTTTGCCATCCCGGCAGACCGGCAGTATTACGAAAGCGGGGGAGCGGAATGAACCGGCATCAACCGGAAAAGGGCAACGGGATGGCCCTGTACAAGGGACGGCTCATGGAGCTGTTCCAGCGGTATAAATACGCGCTGCTGGTGGTGGCAGTGGGCGTGATCATGATGGCCCTGCCCGCCCTGAGCGGAGGCGGGGAGAACACCCAGACCCGACAGCAGAGCGCCCAGGAGGTGGAATTTGGAACGGAGGAACTGGAGGGACGGCTGGAGGAGGCCCTGTCTCAGATGGACGGGGTGGGGCAGGCAGAGGTGGTGCTCACTCTGCGGTCCGGACCGGGCCAGGTACTGGCCCAGGATACCCAGAACTCGGTGCGGGAGGAGGGAAGCGAGTCCTCCCAATCCACGGTGGTGCTCTCCAAGGGCTCCGGCTATGAGGAACCGGTGATCCTCCAACAGCTTTCGCCCCAATATCAGGGGGCGCTTGTGGTATGCTCCGGCGGGGACGACCCCGCAGTACGCCTGCAGGTGGTGGAGGCGGTATCCGCCCTCACCGGGCTGGGGGCCAATCAGATCGCAGTATCAAAAGGAAAGTGAGGCAGTAATAGTATGAACGTATGGAAACGAAACGCGGTGGTGGCCGCAGTGGTGCTCTTTGTGTGCGGCGCGGTGTATCTCAACTGGTCCTATCAGAAGGGGCAGAGCGAGGAAGCGGGCAAGACTCTGGGCGAGGCGGAGCTGGTGTCCATGCAGAGCGCCGACCCTCTGCTCAAAACAAGTCCCGCCCCCACGGCGGACCCCTCCGCCTCGCCGGCGCCCACCGCCGCGGACAAGAACAGCGGCTACTTTGACACCGCCCGGCTCAACCGCCAGCAGGCCCGGGACAGCGCCCTGTCCATCCTCCAGGAGGCCGCCGCCGACACCAACGCCACCGAGACCATGAAGGCGGAGACCGGCCAGGCCATCCAGACTCTGGCTGACTACACCGTGTCCGAGGCCCAGATCGAAAATCTGGTCACCGCCAAGGGATACGCCGACTGCGTGGCCTTCATCAGCGACGGCAGCGTCAGCGTGGTGGTATCCGCCACCGAGGAGGGGCTTACCGACGCCGACGTGGCCCGCATCACCGAGATCGTTACCGATGAGACCGGCCTGGAGGCCAGCGCCATCACCATCATTCAGGCCCAGCCCTGAACCGGAGGGGCCCCGCCAAAAATCAGTTGTATTTTTTCTGATTTGTGGTAAAATGGTTCCATAGTACACAAAAGGAGCGTGACCGGTATGGGCGATGGAAAGGAATATATCTCCCGGCCTGACGAACTGGGCAACATCCATATCTCCGAGGATGTGCTGGCTGTGATCGCGGCGGCCGCCGCCACGGAAGTGGAGGGCGTGGGCAGTTTGTCCACCAATCTGAGCAGCGATATCGCGGAGCTGCTGGGCGCAAAGAAGAATCTGTCCAAGGGCATCCGCATTACCATGGTGGGGGAGAGCGTCCGGGTGGACGTGTCCCTGCTGGTCAAATACGGCTATACCATCGTTGACGTGGCCAAAGAGGTGCAGAGTGCCGTCTTTAACGCCATTGAAAATACCAGCGGCCTGACCGTGGAGAATGTCAACGTCCATGTGGCCGGCATCGTATTTGAAAAGGAACACAAGTAAATCAAGCCGTACCAAGGGCCTGTTGCTTACTCTGCAACAGGCCCTTTTGTGTGTTTTGGCAGGTCCGTCCCAGGAAAATGGTATGGAATCTGGAGTCTAATTTTGAAATATCTCTTTCCTTTTTGCATACAGTTGATGTATAATCATAATAACTGTGAATATCACCGGCTCATCATGCCGGAATGGAGGAACCCATCATGACCAGAACCGCCGCCCGAGAGATCGCCGTCCACCTGACCTTTGAACTGGGCTTCACCGGGCAGACCGCCCGGGAGCTGCTGGACGAGGCCCTCAACCGCAAGACCTTCGCCCTCATCGGGGAGGAGGAGCCCCTGTATGCCGAATTCCCCAACGAGGCCCAGCGGACCTACATCACCCGCCTGGTAGAGGGGGTCTATGACCACGCCCCCGAGCTGGACGAGTATATCTCCAAGTACGCCATCGGCTGGAAGTTCTCCCGTATGAACCGGGTGGCCGTGGCCATCATGCGTGTGGCTATGTATGAGATCCTGTATATGCAGGACATCCCCAACGCCGCCGCCATCAACGAGGCCCTGGAGCTGGTGAAGCACTATGAGGAGCCCGAGGTGGTCTCCTTCGTCAACGGTATTCTGGGCTCCTTCGTCCGGGGGGAGCACATCCCTGACCCGGTGGGCCTGAAGGAGCAGCCGGAGGCGGAGGGCTGATGCGTACCCTGGGCATCGACACCAGCAACTACACCACCTCCGCCGCCGTCTTTGACGGCGAGGGGGGCGAGAACGCCAGCCGCCTGCTGGAAGTGCGGCCCGGCGAGCTGGGCCTGCGGCAGAGCGACGCCCTGTTCCAGCACGTCAAGGCTCTGCCCGACCGCTTTGCCCAGCTGAGAGAGGGCGGCTGGCTGGACGGCATCGTTGCCGTAGGCGCTTCCACCCGGCCCCGGGCGGTGGAAGGGTCCTATATGCCCTGTTTCCTGGCGGGGGAGAGCCAGGGCCGTACCCTGGCCGCCGCGTTGAACGTACCTTTCTTTGCCTGTTCTCACCAGCAGGACCATATTGCCGCCGCCGCCTGGTCGGCGGGCCGGATGGATCTGCTGGACAGGCCTATGCTGGCCTGGCACCTGTCCGGCGGCACCACCGAACTGCTCCACGTGGAGCCGGATGGGGTCAACGTGAAAGCCACCCTTCTGGGTGGCACCAGCGACATCTCCGCTGGACAGCTCATCGACCGCACCGGCGTGCTGCTGGGCCTTCCATTCCCGGCGGGTAAGGCGGTGGACCAGCTGGCTCAGGCGGGGCAGGCCAAGAAATTTACTGTGAAGCTAAATGACTTTACGTTTTCGCTCTCTGGTATGGAGAATAAGGTGAAGGCTATGGCGGAGCAGGGGGCGGAGAAGGCAGACATCGCCCGCTTTGCCCTGCTGACGGTGGCCGACGTGGTGCGACGCACCACCCTGGCCGCCCTGAAACAGTATCCCGGCCTGCCGGTGCTGTGCTCCGGCGGCGTGGCCTCTAACTCTCTGCTGCGGCAGGTGATGGAGCCTCTGGGAGCGGTGTTCGCCCAGCCCCGGTTCTCCACCGACAACGCCATGGGTACCGCCATCCTCACCTGGCGGGCTGTAAAGGCGGGTGAGTTGACATGAGCCATATCTACACGGTTTCTCAGGTCAACCAGTATATCAAATCCCTGCTGGACCGGGACCGGGAGCTGACCGCCCTGTATGTCCGGGGGGAGATCTCCAACTACAAGGCCTACCCCTCGGGCCACCACTATTTTTCCCTGAAGGACGGGGAAGGGGCCATTCGCTGCGTCATGTTCAAGCGGGAGGCCATGTCCCTCCGGTTCCGGCCGGAAAACGGCATGAAGGTCATCGCCTTCGGTCGGGTGGCGGTTTTTCCCCGAGACGGGCAGTACCAGCTGTACTGTACCTCCCTGACCCCGGAGGGGGTGGGGGATCTGCATCTGGCCTTTGAACAGCTGAAACAGAAGCTGTATGCCGAGGGACTCTTTGACCCCGCCCACAAAAAGCCCATCCCTAAATTCCCCAAGCGCATCGCTCTCATTACCTCCTCCGCCGGTGCGGCGGTGCGGGATATGCTGCGCATCCTGGGGGCCCGGTGGCCCATGGCGGAGGTCTTTCTTCTGCCGGTGCGGGTTCAGGGAGCAGAGGCCCCCGGTGAGATCTGTGCCGCCATTGCATGGGCCAACCAGCATCAGGTGGCCGACCTCATCATTACCGGCCGGGGCGGCGGGTCCATGGAGGATCTGTGGGCCTTCAACGATGAAAACGTAGCCCGCACCATCTATCACTCGGCCATTCCGGTGATCTCTGCGGTGGGGCATGAACCTGACGTGACCATCGCCGATTTTGTAGCCGACCTGCGGGCGGCCACCCCCTCCAACGCCGCCGAGCTGGCAGTACCCGACCAGAACGAGGTAGCGGTGTGGCTGCATCAGATGGAGGGGCGGTTGGCCCAGGCCATGGGCCGCAAGCTGGAGTTCGCCCGAAAGGATCTGGACCGGGCGGCCCGGTGCCGGGCCCTTCAGGACCCTATGAACTATGTGGACGACAAGCGGATGGTACTGGACTACCAGCGGGAGAAGCTGGCGGCAGGACTGAACGCCGCCCTCAACCGGGAGCGGCAGCGCTTTGGACAGCTGGCCTCCAAGCTGGACGCCCTCAGCCCCCTGAAGGTACTGGGCCGGGGCTACGCCATTCCCCGAAAGGCGGACGGCGGTGTGGTCCGGTCTGTGACCGACGTGGCCCCCGGCGACCCTTTGAAGCTGCGGGTGGCTGATGGCGAGATATCCTGTCAAGTGGTTTAACTTAACTGCTTTTGGAAAGGACTTAAGGACATGGCGGAAGAAAAACTGACCTTTGAGCAGGCTATGGGCCGGCTGGAGGAGATCGTGAAGCGGCTGGAGCGGGGAGACGCCCCGTTGGAGGAGGCTCTGTCCCTCTTTGAGGAGGGGACCCGGCTGCTGGGCGGCTGTTCCGCCCAACTGGACAGTGCCGAACAGAAGGTGCGCAAGCTGCTGGCAGGGCCGGATGGTCAGCCGGCAGAGGAGCCGTTTGAGGAGGGACAGGTATGACGGAACAGGAGAGACTGGACGGCCACAGGGCTCAGGCGGAGGAATGGCTGCGGCACTGCTTCCAGGGCCGGGCGCCCCGTGGGGATCTCTACGACGCCATGTACTACAGTCTGCTGGCAGGCGGCAAGCGGATCCGGCCGGTGCTGCTGCTGGAGAGCTGCCGACTGTGCGGCGGCGAGCCGGAGAAAGCGCTGCCTTTTGCCGGGGCCATTGAGATGATCCATACTTACTCGCTGATCCACGACGATCTGCCCTGCATGGACGACGATGACCTGCGCCGGGGCCGGCCCACCAACCACAAGGTATATGGCGAGGCTACCGCTGTACTGGCGGGAGATGCGCTGCTGACCGGGGCATTTGAGTGGATGCTGGACCCGTCTGTGACCTTTCCGCCGGAGCGGACGCTGGAGGCGGCGGGGGTGCTGGCCCGGGCGGCCGGCGCTCAGGGCATGGTAGGCGGCCAGGTACTGGACATGGCGGGGGAAGGCCATGCCATGGGCCTTACTGAGGTGGAAGAGCTGCAGCGCCTCAAGACCGGAGCGCTTATCCGTGCCGCCGCCGAGATGGGTTGTGTGCTGGCCGGCGGCAGCGAGGAGCAGCGGAAGGCCGTGTGCCGCTATGCAGAGCGGATCGGACTTGCCTTCCAGATCCAGGACGACATCCTGGATGTGGTAGGTGACGAGGCCACCTTGGGCAAGCCGGTGGGCTCCGACGCCAAGAGCGAGAAAAACACCTTCGTGACCCTGAAAGGGGTGGAGGAGTGCCGCCATCTGGTGGAGAAACTGACCGAGGAGGCCGTGGAAGCCCTGTCCATCTTTGGGGATGAGGGCGACAGCCTGTGCTGGCTGGCCCGCTCCCTGGCAAGCCGTGAGAAGTGAGGCGCATCATGGGAAACGTAGTAAACTTTTTCACCGGCAATCTGATCCTCAACCTGGCGATCCTGGCCTGGTTTATTGCGCAGGTGTTGAAGATCATCATTACCTTCTGCACCAAAAAGAAGCTGGACTGGCACTATCTGGTGGCCAGCGGCGGGATGCCCAGCTCCCACTCCGCCTTCGTATGCGCTTGCGCCGCATCGGTAGGCTATATGTATGGCTGGGGGTCGCCCCTGTTCAGTATCGCGGCGGTGGTGGCCATCGTGGTCATGTATGACGCCGCCAACGTCCGCAAGGCGGCGGGGGAGCAGGCCAAGATCCTCAACTATATCATGGACCACTGGACGGAGATGAAGCCCGCCCTCTTCGGCAAGGAGCTGAAGGAACTGCTGGGTCACACGCCCTTCCAGGTCCTGATGGGTGGTGTACTGGGTGTGGCAGTGGGCTTGTTCGGCGCTTGGCAGTGGAGTTGACAGCCCCACTGATTTGTTGATTTGATCCTTCACCGGGAGGTGTTACCATTCTTAGTCTGGAGCAATGTTCCAACGATCTCAGCGCCCTGACCGACAGTGAGGCGGCTGCTCTCTGCGGTCTGCTGCGGGCCCGCATCCTGGATGTGGTCTCCCGCACCGGCGGCCATCTGGCCTCCAGTCTGGGGGCGGTGGAGCTGATCGTTGCCATTCATCGGGTATTTGATACCGGCCGGGACCGGCTGGTGTTTGACGTGGGCCACCAGTGTTACGCCCACAAGATCCTCACCGGCCGCAATGCCGCCATGGAGACCCTGCGCTCCTTCGGCGGGCTGGCCGGTTATCCCAAACCCACCGAGAGCGACACCGACGCATTCATCGCCGGCCACGCCTCCAACTCGGTGTCGGTGGCCCTCGGAATAGCAAGGGCAAGAACTTTACAGCATGAAGATTACAGTGTATTGGCCCTGATTGGTGACGGGGCCCTCACCGGCGGCCTGGCCTATGAGGGTCTGTCTGACGCAGGGGACAGCAAGGAGCCCCTTATCGTCATTCTCAACGACAACGGGATGTCCATCACTAAGAGCGTGGGCGGCGTGGCCGACCATCTGGCCCGGCAGCGGCTCAAGCCCCAGTATCTCCGCTTTAAGAGGGGCTACCGGAAGGTGATGGGGGCAACTGCTCTGGGGCGTGGGATCTACAAAGTGACCCATAAGGTCAAGACCGCCATCAAGGAGACCCTGCTGCCTTGCAGTCTCTTTGAGGATATGGGCTTTACCTACCTGGGGCCGGTGGACGGCCATGATGTGAAGCGGCTGACCCGGCTGCTCAAGTATGCCCGGGACCTGAAAGGCCCTGTGCTGCTCCATGTCAGAACTGTAAAGGGAAAAGGCTACACACCAGCGGAGCGCAACCCGGATCAATTTCATGGTGTGGGCCGCTTCTGTGTGGAGACCGGCGAGGTGCTGAAGGGCAGCGGTACCAATTTCTCCGCTGTCTTTGGACAGACCCTTTGCAAGATGGCGGAGGAGGACCCCAGACTGTGCGCCATTACCGCCGCCATGCAGGGAGGAACAGGACTCAACACCTTTGCCGCCCGGTTCCCGGACCGGTTCTTTGATGTGGGCATTGCCGAAGGCCATGCGGTGGCAATGTCCGCCGGTATGGCCAAGCAGGGCATGATCCCGGTCTTTGCGGTGTATTCCTCCTTCCTTCAGCGGGCCTACGATATGCTGATCCATGATGTGGCCCTTCAGGGCCTTCATGTGGTCTTTGCCATTGATCGGGCCGGGCTGGTGGGAGAGGACGGTGAGACCCACCACGGTGTCTTTGACCCTGCCTTTCTGGATACGGTGCCCGGCATGACAGTGCTGTGCCCCTCCAGCTATGCTGAGCTGGAGTCCATGCTTCGATATGCCATCTATGAGGTAAAGGGGCCGGTGGCGGTCCGCTATCCCCGGGGTGGCCAGGGGGACTATCAGGAGGATTCCGGATTGGTCAGCACTGCGATGCTGCGTGCTGGCAAGGATATTACCTTGACAGGCTACGGTATCACAGTCAATGCGCTGCTGGACTGTGCCCGGCGGCTGGAGGCCGACGGTATCCAGGCCCAGGTACTCAAGCTCAATACCATCACGCCCCTGGACGGGGCGCCGGTGGCAGCCTCGGCGGCGGAAACCGGGCGGCTGCTGGTGGCAGAGGAGGCTGCCCCAGGCAACTGTGTGGGGCAGCGGCTGGCTGCAAAGCTGCTGGAGCGGGGTGTTGCTGCAAAGGTAGCCATGGTCAACACCGGGCCCGGCTTTGTCACCCACGGGCCTGTGTCCCAACTGAGAACCCTGTGCGGCCTGGATGGGGCGTCCCTGTATAAAACAGCGTTGGAGGTCTGCGGACATGGCAATTGTTAAAAAAAGACTGGACGTGCTGTTGGTGGAGCGGGGGCTGGCGGAGAGTCGTCAGCGGGCCCAGGCCATCATTATGAGCGGCCAGGTCTATGTAAAAGAGCAGAAGGTGGACAAGGCCGGAGCCCAGATCCCCGAGGATGCGCCTGTGGAAGTGCGGGGCCAGACCCTGGCCTATGTGAGCCGGGGCGGTCTGAAGCTGGAAAAGGCAATGAAAACCTTTGAGGGCATCCACCTGGACGGGGCGGTGTGCGGCGATATCGGCGCCTCCACCGGCGGCTTTACCGACTGTATGCTCCAAAACGGAGCGGTCAAAGTGTACGCCGTGGATGCGGGCTACGGTCAGCTGGCCTGGTCCCTCCGCAGCGATGAGCGGGTGGTGTGTCTGGAACGGACCAATGCCCGCTATCTGACCCATGAGCAGATCCCCGACGAGCTGGACTTTGCCAGCGTGGACGTGTCCTTCATCTCCCTGAAGCTGATCCTGCCTGCCCTCCGTGGCCTGCTCAAGCCGGACGGCCAGGCGGTGTGCCTGGTGAAGCCTCAGTTTGAGGCCGGCCGGGAAAAGGTGGGTAAGAAGGGCGTGGTGCGGGACCCCGCTGTCCACCTGGAAGTGATCCAGCAATTTCTCAAGAATGCCGCTGATGCGGATTTTACTGTAAAGGATATGACCTTTTCACCAATCAGAGGACCCGAGGGCAACATTGAGTACCTGGGACACCTGCTGGCCGGGGGAGGCGGAGCCTCCTGGACCGGCGATCCGGCAGCCCTGGTAGAGGCATCCCACGCGGCCCTGGAAGGAGCCGGACAATGAAAGTAGTGTTGAGCCCCAACCCCTATCGGGACCGGGGATTGAAGGCCGCCCAGGCGGCGGAGAAGATTCTGAAAGCCGCCGGGGTGGAGACCGCCATCTGCCTGCCCTTTGCGGTGGAGGGGGGAAACATCGAATTTCCCAAGCACATCCAGTTCAAGCAGACCGAGGAGGAGCTGAAGGACGCGGATATTCTGGTGTGCTTCGGCGGAGACGGTACCATTCTCCATGCTGCCAAGGATGCCAACCAGCACCATGTGCCCATTCTGGGCGTTAACCTGGGCAGCGTTGGCTTCATGGCGGAGCTGGAACTGGGGGAACTGTCTATGCTCTCCAAGCTGCCCGCCGGAAAGTATGCTGTGGAGGACCGCATGATGCTGGACGTGACGGTGCGGCGGGACGGCAAGGTGATCTATTCTGACATCGCCCTCAACGACGCTGCCCTCACCAAGGGGGCGGTGGCCCGGGTGGTGGATCTGGAGGTGCTGGGGGATAAGACCACCATTACCAAGATGTCTGCCGACGGTGTGGTCATCAGCACCCCCACCGGATCTACCGCTTATTCCATGTCGGCAGGCGGCCCCATCGTGGAGCCCACGGCGGAAAACATCATCGTTACGCCCATCTGTCCTCACGCCCTGTCTGCCCGGTCCTTTGTGCTGGGCCATGAGCGGACGGTGTCCATCAAGCTGGGCCGGATGGCCCGCAAGACCGCCTTTTTATCGGTGGATGGAGGGAAAGCCTTCAAGCTCAACGGCGGCGACGTGGTGGAGACCAAGATGTCCAAATCCAAAACCAGACTGGTTCGGGTGACCGGCCGGACATTCTATGAGATTTTGAATCATAAATTGGGAGGTGCGTAAGCCATGAAAGCGAAACGGCAGCAGGAGATTTTGCGGATCATTGCGGAGCAGGATATTGATACCCAGGATCAGCTTCTGACAGAGCTGCGGGCCAGAGGGGTGCAGTCCACCCAGGCCACCATTTCCCGGGACATCAAGGAACTCCACCTCATTAAGGAACTGACCGGATACGGGACCTATCGTTACGCCGTTTCGGAGCGGAAGGCCTCCCTGAATATCGCGGGACGGCTGCGTACCATCTTCAAGGAGGGCGTTACCTCCTTTGATGTGGCTCAGAATATCGTGGTTTTGAAAACCATGCCCGGTCTGGCCTCTGCGGCCTGCGCCGCCATTGACGGCATGGATATTTCCAGCCTGGTGGGCAGCCTGGCGGGAGACGATACCGCCATCCTCATCATGCGCACCAATGAGGACGCTGCCTCCTTCTGCAACGAGATCCATGCCATGCTGAAATGAGACTTCAAAAAAGTGACAAAGTCACTTTTTTGAGCAGGATGCAGCCCGCTACGCGCAGAATTTGTCCATCTTTGATGGATAAATTCCACACTTGCGGTCTGAGAAGTGTTTTTGGCTACGCGCATGTCGCAGCCAAAAACGGTTTTCGATTTTATTGCGCCGCCTGCGGGCGGCGCAACTCTGCGAGGCTTTTTTAATCAACGTGCCTTTCTAGGGTGGTGGCCTATATGCTTTCTTTGCTGCACATTGAAAATATTGCGGTGATCCAGACGGCGGACATCCAGTTTGACAAGGGCTTTAACGTCCTCACCGGCGAGACCGGCGCGGGCAAGTCCATTGTGGTGGATGCCATCGGGGCCATCATCGGGGAGCGCACCAGCCGGGATCTGATCCGTACCGGGGCAAAGTCCTCCCTGGTCAACGCGGTGTTTACCGGCCTGCCAGAGCTGGACTGGTTCCGGGAGAACGGCGTAGGCCCCGACGAGGAGGGCAATCTGCTCATCCAGCGGGAGATCCAGCCCGACGGGAAGAACATCTGCCGCATCAATGGCCGGCTCATCACCGTCTCCCAGCTGCGGCAGCTGGGCCGCCTACTGCTCAATATCCACGGCCAGCACGACGGCCAGCAGCTGCTGGACGAGCGGTGTCACCTGGATTATCTGGATGGCTTTGGCGCCACCGGGGAAGAACTGGCGGCCTACCGGATCTGTTATGACAAACTGGCCGCCATCCGCCGGGAGATCTCATCCCTCCGGATGGACGAGGCGGAGAAGGCCCGGCGCATTGACAGCCTGGAATTTCAGATCGGCGAACTGGAGCGGGCCGAGCTGCGGAGCGGGGAAGAAGAGGAGCTGACGGAGCGGCGGGATTTGCTGCGCAATGCCGGCAAGCTGATGGAGAGCGTGGAAGGGGCTCATCTGGCCCTGTCCGGTGATGATGAACGGGAAGGAGCCGCTGCCCTGCTGGGGGAGGCGGAGCAGTCTCTTCATGCCGCCGGCCGCATCAGCACCCAGGCCGCCGAGCTGTTGGAAAAGCTGGTGGAACTCCGCTGCGCCGCCGACGACATTGCCGAGCAGATCCGGGATCTGCGGGACGCCTTTGACTTTGAACCGGGGGAGCTGGACCAGATCGAGAGCCGGTTGGACGTACTCCACCGGCTGAAGAAGAAGTACGGCGATTCGGTGGACGAGATGCTGGACTATCTGGACCGCTGCAAAAAGGAACTGGACGAGATCCAGTTCTCCACTGATACCATTGCCCGGCTGGAGAAGGAGCAGTCCAAGGCCCTGGCTGATGCCCGAAAGGCGGCTGAGACCCTTAGCCAGACCCGAAAGAAGGCGGCCAAGGCGCTGGAACAGCGGATTCAGAGTGAATTGGCCCAGCTGGATATGCCCAAGGTCCGGTTCCAGGTGGAGTTTGGACCCAAGCCGGGGGAGTTCGCTATGGACGACACCGGCATAGACGAAGTGCAGTTTCTCATGTCCGCCAATGTGGGCGAGGACCTGAAGCCCATCCAGAAGATCGCCTCCGGCGGTGAGCTGGCCCGCATCATGCTGGCCCTGAAAAACGTGCTGGCGGAAAACGATCAGGTGGGCACTATGGTCTTTGACGAGGTGGATACCGGCGTGTCCGGCCGGGCGGCCCAGAAGGTGGCGGAAAAGCTGGCCGATGTGGCCCACGCCAAGCAGGTACTGTGCGTCACCCATCTGCCTCAGCTGGCAGCTATGGCCGACGTCCACTTCTCAGTAGAGAAGGGGGAGCGGGGCGGCCGTACCTACACCCAGGTGGAGCGGCTGACCCGTCAGCGCCGGTGCGAGGAGCTGGCCCGGCTCACCTCCGGCGAGCACATCACCGACGCCACCCTTGGCGCCGCCGGGGAGCTGCTGGACAGTGCGGAGGCCTACAAGAAACTACACAAAAGCTAGATTTTGTTGAGTACCCCTTTTCTGCTTGACAAACGGAGCAAGAGCGATTATAATCCTCATCAATATGACACTGCGATGACAGGGAGAAGTACCAACCCTCGTCCCGCCCAGAGAGCCCCCGGTTTGGTGAGAGGGGGAGGGGACAGGCTGGGAAATACACTCTGGAGCAGCCGCCTGAACAGGGGAGACCCCCAGTAGGGCCGTGTCGGGTGCGCCCGTTATCGCGCCGCCGTGTGTTGGCACGGCATGAGGCCGTTTTTGCGAGAAAACGGCGAATCAGAGGTGGTACCGCGTTTTTACGCCCTCTGTCCGAACGGACAGAGGGCTTTTTGCATAAAAGGGGGATTTTGTGGATCGGAATGTCTGTACCCGCTGCGGCGGGGAGATGGTCCATATCGGCCAGGAAAAGATCCAGCTGGGGAAGTTCGGTTGGCTTACCGGCTCCTGGGGGCACCTTTTGTCTGGCGCTCTTACCGTAGATATCTATTGCTGCCGGGATTGCAAAAAATTGGAGTTCTACGCGGTGGAGCCACCGGAAGAGGAGGCCACCATCGCGCAGGTGCCCTGCCCCCACTGCGGAATCCTCCACGACATGGACGACGCCAAGTGTCCCCACTGCGGAAAGCGGTTATACTGATGACGACACCATTGAGATAAAGGAGAATGAACATGACTTGTTACGAAGAACTGAAGGCCCGTGGCCTCATTGCCCAGGTCACCAACGAGGAGGAGATCTCCAAGATGATCAACGAGGGCAAGGCCGTCTTTTACATCGGCTTTGACCCTACCGCCGACTCCCTCCATGTGGGTCACTTCATGGCTCTGTGCCTGATGAAGCGGCTCCAGATGGCGGGCAACCGTCCTATCGCCCTCATCGGCGGCGGCACCGGCTACATCGGTGACCCCTCCGGCCGTACCGATATGCGCAACATGATGACCCCGGAGACCATCCAGCACAACTGTGACTGCTTTAAGAAGCAGATGGAGCGGTTCATCGAGTTCGGCGAGGGCAAGGCCCAGATGGTGAACAACGCCGAGTGGCTCCTCAAGCTCAACTACATTGAGCTGCTCCGTGAGGTGGGTGCCTGCTTCTCCGTCAACAATATGCTGCGGGCTGAGTGCTACAAGCAGCGCATGGAGAAGGGCCTCTCCTTCCTGGAGTTCAACTACATGATCATGCAGTCCTACGACTTCTACCATCTGTTCCAGCACTACGGCTGCAATATGCAGTTCGGCGGCGACGACCAGTGGTCCAACATGCTGGGCGGCACCGAGCTGATCCGCCGCAAGCTGGGCAAGGACGCCCACGCCATGACCATCACCCTGCTGCTCAACTCCGAGGGCAAGAAGATGGGTAAGACTGCCAAGGGCGCCGTGTGGCTGGACCCCAACAAGACCAGCCCCTATGAGTTCTACCAGTACTGGCGCAACGTGGGCGACGGCGATGTGCTCAAGTGCCTGCGGATGCTCACCTTCCTGCCTCTGGAGCAGATCGACGAGATGGACAAGTGGGAGGGCAGCCAGCTCAACACCGCCAAGGAGATCCTGGCCTTTGAGCTGACCAAGCTGGTCCACGGTGAGGAGGAGGCCAAGAAGGCCCAGGATGCTGCCAAGGCCCTCTTCGTGGGCGGCGGCGATATGAGCAACGTGCCCTCCACCGCCCTGGAGGCCGGCGCGCTCACCGACGGCGCCATCGGTATCCTGGACCTGATGCTGGCCTGTAAGCTGGCACCCTCCAAGAAGGAGGCCCGCCGCCTCATCGAGCAGGGCGGCGTGGAGCTGGACGGCCAGAAGGTAACGGACGTATACACTGCCGTCACTGCCGATCAGCTCTCCGGCGACGGTGTCATGATCAAGAAGGGCAAGAAGGTCTTCCACCGGGCCTCTCTGCAGGGCTGAGTGTTTCGGGGCTGCCGTCAGTGGAGCAGCCCCTTTCTTAATTTTACCTGACTTTGGTTGCAGGCGACAAACAGGCATGATACAATAAACCTGTTGGAAGGCTTACCGCCCCGGCAATGTGTGTGGCGGCTGCAAAGGAGGAAGGCACTGTGCCGGAAAAAGAGGACCCGAAGAACAAGAAGAAATGGTACATCCTGGATGGCAGCCATGTGCAGCTGCTCATTGTGCTCATCGTTGCCATCCTGTTCTATGTGGGATTGAACCATTTCAGCGTAGTAACTGTCCGAATCAACCAGTTTATGGGGGTGTTGTCCCCGTTTATCGTGGGCTTTGCCATTGCCTATCTGCTCAATACCCCCATGTGCTTTTTTGAGCGAAAACTCTTTCCCAACCACCGGTTTAAGCGTGCGTTGTCCATTTTGCTGGTCTATGTGCTGGCCTTTGCGGTGGTGGCCATTCTGCTGGGGCTCATCGTGCCTCAGGTGGTACAGAGCGTCAAGGACCTGGCGGGCAATATGCAGACCTACCTGACCAGCCTGGATCAGCTGGTGCAGGATCTGACCGAGCAATTTGATCTGGATGCCGACGCCATCAACGATATGTTCGGTAACTTCCAGAACATGATCAGCAACATGACCGCAAAAGCGGCGGAGGCCCTGCCCCAGCTGCTGGATGTGGGCTTTGCCATCGGCAGCGGCGTGATTGCGGGCATCACCGCTCTGATTTCCTCCATCTATATGCTGGCGGGGAAGGACCGGCTGGTACCCCAGCTGAAAAAGCTCCTCTATGCCACCGTGTCCAAGCGCCGGTCCGACTGGCTGCTGGGGGTATGCGGTCAGGCCAACCGGGTGTTCGTGGGCTTTATCAACGGCAAGATCATCGATTCCGCCATCATCGGCGTGCTCTGCTTCATCCTGTGCGCCATTTTCAGGATCCCGTACCCCATGCTGGTCAGCGTCACCGTGGGCGTCACCAATGTGATCCCCTTCTTTGGCCCCATCATCGGCGCCATTCCCTGTCTGTTTATTCTGGTGATCGTGGACCCCTGGGCCGCCCTGCGGTTCTTTGCCCTGGTCATCGGATTGCAGCAGTTTGACGGCAACATCCTGGGGCCCAAGATCCTGGGCGACAGCACCGGCCTGTCCGCCATCTGGGTGCTCATCTCCATTGTCACCTGCGGCGGCCTGTTCGGGTTCCCCGGCATGATCCTGGGCGTGCCTACCTTTGCTGTGCTCTATGCTTTGGTCCGGGAGTGGGTCAACAAGCGTCTCAAGGCAAAAAAAATCGACGGCAACGGTAAGCCCCTGGAGGAGCAGCCCCAAACGCCGCCGGACAAAGAATGAAAAAAGACCGCCCATTGGGCGGTCTTTTTTGCTGTTAGGAAAGGGTGGCCTGGACCAGATCAGTCATGGAGTAGAGACCAGGGGTCTCCACACCGGCGAGAAATCGGGCCGCCCGGATGGCGCCGGAGGCAAAGACCTCTCGGCTCATAGCGGAGTGGCTCAGGGTGATGACCTCATTCTCACCGGCAAAGATCACGTCGTGATCTCCCACGATGCCGCCGCCGCGAACAGAGCAGATGCCGATCTCCTCCTTGTCTCTGGCCTTGCGGACGCTGTGGCGGTCGCACACATAGTCGGGCTGGTAGGGAAGAGCGGATGCCGCCGCGTCGGCCAGCATGAGGGCGGTGCCGCTGGGGGCGTCCACCTTTTTATTATGGTGTTTTTCCACGATTTCGATATCGTAGTCCGTCCCCAGAGCCGCGGTGGCCTGGCGTACCAGGGCCAGCAGCACATTGACTCCCAGGGACATATTGGCGGAGCGGAACACGGGGATGACCCGCGCCGCCTGGTCGATGGCGGCCAGCTGCTCCTCCGAGTAGCCGGTGGTGGCCAGCACTGCCGGGATGTTCCGCTGCAAACAGAAGTCCAGCAGAGCGGGCAGGGCGGCAGGGGAGGAGAAGTCGATGAGGGCATCAGCCTGCCCCTGGAACTCAGCGGGGGAGGAGAACACGGGGAAGTCCCGGTCGCCAGTCCCCAGCAGGTCAAATCCGGCGGCGATTTCCAGGTCGGGCTGGGCGGCGCACAGGTGCTCCACTGCCCGGCCCATCCGGCCGTTGCAGCCGGAGAGGATCAAACGAAGCATTTCCAACATCCTTTCCCGGTGCTCAGGCGGAGAGCAGTCCCACCTTGACCATAGACTGACGGAGGGTCTCCAGCGGTCCGTCGCTCATATCGCACAGAGGCAGGCGGAGGGAGCCGATGTCGTAGCCCGCCAGATTCATGGCAGCCTTGATGGGAATGGGGTTGACCTCCAGGAAGAGGGCGTCGATAAAGTCCATGTAGCCCAGCTGAAGGGCGGCGGCCTGGTCAAACTTGCCCTCCAGGCACAGGTGGGTCATCTGGATCATGACCTCGGGGGCGATGTTGGCCACCACCGAGATCACGCCCTTGGCGCCCAGGCTCATCATGGGGACCACTTGGTCGTCGTTGCCCGACCAGACATAGAAGTCGTCGCCGCAGATGGCCAGGGTGTGAGCCAGCAGAGAGAAGTTGCCGCTGGCCTCCTTGACGCCGTTGATGTTGGGGTGCTGGGAGAGCACCTTGTAGGTCTCGGCGGTAAAGGAAACGCCGGTGCGGGAGGGCACATTATAGAGGATAATGGGCAGATCCACCCGGTCGGCAATGTATTCGTAGTGCTTGATGAGGCCGGTCTGGGACGCCTTGTTGTAGTAGGGGGTGACGTGCAGCAGGGCGTCGGCACCGGAGTCCTGGGCGTGCTGGGACAGGTAGACGGCGGCGGAAGTATCGTTGCTGCCCGCGCCGGCAATGACCTTGACCCGGCCGTTCACCCGCTTGACACAGTATTCCACGGCGGCAATGTGCTCCCGGATGGTCAGGGTGGAACACTCTCCGGTGGTGCCGCAGACGCAGATGGCGTCCAGGCCCCGCTCGATCTGCTCGTCGATGATTTTCCCGAACTGATCGTAGTTGATGGCGCCGCTGTGGTCAAACGGGGTGATGATGGCGGAACAGGCTCCGGTAAAAACAGGCTCTCTCATAATTAGGGTTACCTCCTTGAAATGTAACCCTCCGCGCACAGAAGTTCGGCAAGAAGGACTGCGCCGCCCGCGGCGCCGCGAAGGGTATTGTGGGACAGGCAGACAAACTTATAGTCGTACTGCGTGTCGGGACGCAGACGGCCAATGCAGACCGCCATACCGCCCTCGGTCATCCGGTCCAGCCGGGTCTGAGGACGGTCGGGCTCCTCAAAGTAGTGCAGGAACTGCTTGGGAGCGGAGGGCAGGGCCAGCTCCTGGGCACGGCCCTTGTAATTTGCCCAGATCTCTTTGATCTCCTCCATAGAGGGTTTGTTCTCAAAGCGTGCGAACACAGCGGCCATATGGCCGTTGGACGCGGGCACCCGCAGACACTGGGCGGTGATGGCGGGGGACTGGGCGTTGACGATGACCCCGTTCTCCACCTTGCCCCACAGCTTCAGGGGCTCCTGCTCGCTCTTCTCCTCCTCGCCGCCGATGTAGGGGATCACATTGTCCACCATCTCAGGCCAGGTGTCGAAGGTTTTGCCCGCGCCGGAAATAGCCTGATAGGTGCAGACCAGCACCTGGTTCAGGCCGAAGCCGCGCAGGGGGTGCAGGGCGGGAACATAGCTCTGGAGGGAGCAGTTGGACTTAACGGCAATGAACCCGCGCTCCACCCCCAGTCGCTTTCGCTGGGCCTCGATGACTTTGATATGCTCGTGATTGATCTCCGGCACCACCATGGGCACGTCGGGCGTCCAGCGGTGAGCGGAGTTGTTGGAGACCACGGGGCACTCGTGCTTGGCGTAAGCCTCCTCCAGAGCCTGAATCTCTTCCTTCTTCATATCCACGGCGGAAAAGACAAAATCCACCTGGGAGGCAATGGCCTCGATATCGGCCTGGGCGTTCATGACCACCATCTTTTTGGCCTCTTCGGGCATGGGATTCTCCAGAGCCCAGCGGGAGCCGATGGCTTCCTCATAGGTCTTGCCGGCGGAGCGGCTGCTGGCCGCAATGACAGTGAGCTGGAACCAGGGGTGATTCTCCAGCAGGGAAACAAAACGCTGGCCCACCATACCGGTGCCGCCGATGACGCCTACTTTGTATTTTTCCATGACCATACCTCCGTTGCTCAAAGTTTATTCCAACACCGGCCTGTCTCAGACCGGAAACTCATAGCGAAAAGAAAAAGAAAATCAGCAGTTTACAGAACTGCTGATTTTGTACTATAATGACAGGGACAGTGCGTCCCCGACCATACCAGACAAAAGCAGACAGCACTCCGCCGCGTGTGCGGCGACAGTCGAACGGATCTTATCCGGGCGACCAGGCAAACGCACCACCGGGAGCGTCCCTTCGGCGGCCTCCCCTTTCACGCGGTTCACCGGGCCCGGCACCCTCACCACGCTACTCTTGAAGAGCCGCGCCTCTATCCTGCAAATGCAATTTCGCTATTTAGTTTGCAAAATTGTATCACAAGTTCCGGCAAAGTGTCAACGAAAGCGAGATGGGATTTCCGCCAAATGAAAACAGGAAAGATGAAAAAAATTGTGCAGATTGCAGCCCTGGCCCTGGCCATTGCCCTTCCACTGAGCCAGGCGCCGGCCTCCGCCGCCTCGGTGGCGGTGGACCCCACCATTAAAGTGGGTATCTTTTACGGCTCCAACGCTCTGCCCGGCGCCAACCTGCTCAACGATGTGGGCAGCGGGTACCGGCTGGGCTATTATGACGACAACCGGGTGTTTCAGCAGCTGGCCGCCACCAGTGAGACCGCCATCTCGGTGGTCAAAACCCAGAATGTCTACTACGGCAAGGTGGGGACATGGAGCGGCTATTACGACACCATTACCTCCAATATCGCCGTGGGCTGCTGGCATTTGAAGCTGCCCGGCAGCTACAGCTCCTACGACGAGGCTGCCGCTGCGGCCTACGCCTGTTCCGGCGGCTTCGTGGCCTGGATCGACGGGACGTGGCAGGCAAGAGTGGGGGCCTACCTGGACAAGGAATCTGCCCAGGCCGCCCAGACCAGCCTTGGCCTTGGGGACGCCGAGGTGGTTGGTACCTCCAGCGCCGGGGTGTCGGTGGTCAAGACGGGCACCAGCCAGATCCTCTTCCAGTTTGACAGCGCCTCCAAGTGCCTGGGCATCAAGCCCGGCCTGGACGACAGCGTTAAGACCGAGACCATCTTCCGGGGCTGTACCTATTACGGCGGCTTCCAGTATCAGCGGGTGAGCGGCGGCAACCTGACGGTGAGCAACGTCATCGGCTTGGAGGACTATGTACAGGGAGTCATTGTCCGGGAGATGAGCTCCTCCTGGCCCACAGAGGCACTGAAAGCCCAGGCGGTGAGCGCCCGTACCTACGCTTACCGCAACTACACCGCCAGCAAGCACAAGAGCCAGGGCTTCGACATCTGCAACTCCACCTGCTGCCAGGTATACCTGGGTATGGACGCGGTGACGGCCAACAGCAGCAAGGCGGTGGAGGAGACCTACGGCGAATACGCCTGGTACAACGGCTCCCTCATCGACGCGGTGTATTCCTCCCACGACGGCGGCGCCACCGAGAGCGCCGTCAATGTGTGGGGGAGCAACGTGGCCTACCTCATCGGCAAGTACGACCCCTATGAGGCGTCGGTGGCCAGCAAGGTCCCCAACTACAACTGGACGGTGACCTACACCGCCCAGGAGCTCACCGACCTGCTCAATTCCAAGGGCTATACCAACTCGGGCATCGTGGACTTCAAGGTCACCAAGACCAGCCCCACCGGCAATGCCATTGAGATCACCTTCACCGACTCCTCCGGCAAGAGCTGGAGCAAGATCCGGGACGACTGCCGCACCTTCCTGGGGCTGCGGTCCATCCATTACACCGTGTCCAGCTCCGCCGGCAGCAGCTCGTCCGGCGGGGGAGGGAGCTACACGGTGAACGGAAATGGTACCCTCGGCAGCCTGGACGGGGCCTATGCCATCGACGGCAGCGGTTCCACCTCCAAGCTGAGCGGCGATGTGTACATCATCGACGGCAGCGGCCAGGTAACCCAGGCCGCGCCCTCCGGCGGCAGCGGCGGGGACAGCTCCACCGTGTTCACCATCACCGGCTCCGGCTGGGGCCACAACGTGGGCATGAGCCAGTGGGGCGCTTATGCCATGGCCCAGCAGGGCTATACTTATCAGGATATCCTGACCTTCTACTATACTGGAATAGAGGTGCGCAAGCCATAAAGACGTCTGATTTTGACTTTTACCTGCCGGAGGAGCTGATCGCTCAGACTCCTCTGGAAAAGCGGGACTCCTCCCGGCTGCTGGTGCTGGACAAGCATACCGGCGAAACGAAGCATATGCACTTTTTCGATCTGCCCACTCTGCTGAGACCGGAAGACTGCCTGGTGCTCAACGACTCCCGGGTGCTGCCCGCCCGGCTTATCGGCCATCGGGAGCCCGGCGGGGGCGCGGTGGAGGTGCTGCTGCTCATCGACCGGGGCAACAAGACCTGGGAGTGCCTGGTGCGGCCCGGCCGTAAGATGCGTCCGGGTACGAAGGTGTCCTTCGGCGAGGGCCAGCTCACCGCCGAGGTCACCGAGGTGCTGGAGGGCGGCAACCGGCTGGTCCGCTTCGACTATGAGGGCATTTTCCTGGAAAAGCTGGAGCAGCTGGGCAAGATGCCTCTGCCTCCCTATATTAAAGCCGAACTTCAGGACCCGGAGCGGTATCAGACCGTCTACTCCCGGGAGGTGGGTTCCGCCGCAGCACCCACCGCCGGTCTCCACTTCACCAAGGAACTGCTCAAGCGGGTGGAGGACATGGGGGCGCGTCTGGCCTATGTGACCCTCCATGTGGGCCTGGGCACCTTCCGCCCGGTGAAGGAGGAGGATATCCTGGACCACGAGATGCACTCCGAGTACTGCATGATCTCTGCCGGGACCGCCGAGACCATCAACCGGACCAGAGCCGAGGGAGGCCGGGTAATCTGCGTGGGCACCACCTCCTGCCGCACCATTGAGAGCTGGGCGGCAGAGGACGGAACTCTGAAGGAGAGCGCCGGGTGGACCAATATCTTCATCTATCCGGGCTACAAATTCAAGGCGCTGGACTGCCTCATCACCAACTTCCATCTGCCGGAATCCACCCTCATCATGCTGGTGTCCGCCCTGGCAGGCCGGGAGCGCATCCTGGCCGCCTACAAGGAGGCGGTGGAGCAGAAATACCGCTTCTTCTCCTTCGGAGACGCCATGTTTATCTGCTGAAACAACCAAAAGGCCTGCCGTAGTAAAACGGCAGGCCTTTTTTACATCCTTCTCAGTACCTCCACGTTGCCTGCCAGACGGGGATCGGTAGGGGAGAGGACCAGGGCCTTTTGGGCCTCCTCCAGGGCCGGACCGATGCGGCCGGTGCGGAAATAGGCCTGACAGCGCAGGTCGTGGGGGAGCGGCCCCCAGGACTCGGCTTCACAGATGTAGGTATCGGGCCGGACGGTGATGGCCAAAGCGACACCGGTAAAATACAGCACCCCGTCCCAGTTCTCCTGCTGGTAGCAAAGGGTGGCCAGATCCATCCAGGGCTCCCGCAAATGGGGGGCCTCAGCGGCGGCACGGAAAAACCAGCTTCTTGCTTGGGCGGGGTCCCCCTTTTGTATGTAGGACTTGGCAATGTACCGCATGGAGGCTGCCCGCTCATCCTTCCAGGTGGCGGTGGGCATGGACAGGTGCCGCTTGAGGGTGACAATGCAGTCGTCCCACCGGCTATGGAAAAAGTACTCCCGGCCCAGGTAGTGGGCGTTGCGGTCGTCTTCCGGTTCCTCCTTTACCGATAGTTCCAGCAGGGGGAGGTACTGGCCCCGGGATTTGGAGGGATCCGGGTGGTGGTCCAGCTGCACCCCCAGCGCTGTTACCATGGGGCCGGGCTGACCGGGCCCCTCCCAGCGCAGGATCTCATGAACCGGATGGACCCACCGGTAACCGTGGCGGCGGTGGATCTTCTCGTACCAGAACACCACGCCCTCGGCCCCGTCGGGCCGGAAGGACCAGGTGTAGCGGTACCGGGCCTGACCTGTGCCGGGCGTCCAGGCCGACTCCAGAGCAGCCCGCCAGCCGGGATGGAACACCTCGTCCAGGTCGGTACATACGCAGATATCGGCGTCCTCATCCACCAGGTCCAGAGAGCGGTTGCGGGCAGTGTCAAACCGCCAGGGAGAAATGGTCTCCACGGTGACAACGGCTCTTCGGGCCTCCAAGCGGGCCACGGTGTCGTCGGTGGAGCCGGTGTCCAGCACCACCACCTGATCGGCCTCCGACATGGAGTCCATCCAACGGTCCACAAACTGGGCCTCATTCTTGCAGATGGCATAGACTACAATTTTCATAAGCGCCTTCTCCTTCCACAGAAGGAGAGGGGGGCAGACTGCCCCCCTCCCGCAGGATCAGGTTTCCATCAGGCCGGCGGCCTTCAGATTCTGGATAATCTGGTTGATGGCGTTGATAGCGTCGGTCAGGCTGGCACTGGTTTGCAGGGTGGTGACCGCGGCGGCGGCGTTGGTCTCACCGGCAGGGCCGGTAGGCCCGGTGGGGCCAGTAGGACCAGTAGCGCCAGCAGTGCCCGCGGTACCGGCAGGGCCGGTGGGTCCGGTGGGGCCGGTAGGTCCGGTAGCACCGGCAGTGCCCGCAGTACCGGCAGGGCCGGTGGGTCCGGTAGGTCCGGTTGCACCGTCAGTGCCTGCGGCACCGGTAGGACCAGTGGGTCCGGTAGGTCCAGTTGCACCGACAGTACCCGCAGTACCGGCAGGGCCGGTGGGTCCGGTAGGTCCGGTTGCACCGTCGGTGCCTGCGGCACCGGTAGGACCAGTGGGTCCGGTAGGTCCAGTTGCACCGGCAGTACCCGCGGTACCGGCAGGTCCGGTGGGGCCAGTAGGACCGGTAGCGCCATCGGGGCCGGGGATACCCTGAGGTCCGGTAGGTCCGGTTGCGCCGTCAGGTCCGGGAATACCCTGGGGGCCAGTGGGGCCGGTCACACCTGCCGCGCCGGTGGGTCCGGTGGGTCCGGGGGTGGCAGGTCCGGTAGGCCCGGTGGGTCCAGTAGGGCCGGTAGCACCGGCGGCGCCGGAACCGGCAGGCCCGGTAGCACCAGTGGGACCGGTAGCCCCGGTAGGTCCGGTGGGACCAGGCACGGGGCAGGGAGGGGGACAGGGCGGCGGGCAGCAGCCTGGCGGACAGCAGCAGGCCCCACCTTCCTGTTTCCGTTTCCACTCCCGATCAGAGGGAAGATAGTGGTTCATATTGTACTCCTTTATCCGCTTGGCTTGTGGCTGTGCCACATGACAGCCTATGCGATTGCCCGCCGGGAGGTGCGCCGCTGGAACGCCCAGCAAAAAAGTAGGAAAAGGGGTTGACAAGACTAACTGTAACTGGTATAGTTACAGTATAGAAATGAAACAAATAAAGTTACAGTTAAAAGCATATCATACAGTCAGGCGATTGCCTGCTATTCGGAACAGAAAGGACGATGGATATGACTCCCATTACCATTACCAAAGCCAATTTTGAAGAAGTAGTGCTTCATTCCGACAAGCCGGTGCTGGTGGACTTCTGGGCCCCCTGGTGCGGCTACTGCCGCCGGATCAGCCCGGTGCTGGACCAGATCGCCCAGCAGTTTGACGGCCAGCTGGTGGTAGGCAAGATCAACATTGACGAGGAGCCGGAACTGGAGGAGCAGTTTGAGGTGGAGGTCATTCCCACCCTGTTCCTCTTCAAGAACGGGGAGACGGGGGAGCCCATTGTGAACCCCGGTTCCAAGGCTCAGATCATCGACTGGATGGGACTGTAAAAGGAGGCGGACGGTATGGCGCAGTATGAAATCCTCGTCGTAGGGGGCGGCCCCGCCGGCTATACGGCGGCCCTGTATGCCGCCCGCAGCGGCCGCAAGACGGCGGTGGTGGAGAAGCTGTCTCCCGGCGGCCAGATGGCCACCACCTCAGTGATCGACAACTATCCCGGCTTCCCCGATGGGGTGGACGGCTTCGAGCTGGGGGAGAAGATGGAGCAGCAGGCCCGGAAGTACGGGGCGGAAACCGTATACGCCGAGGTCACCGGGGCTGACTTAACTGCTGTTCCCAAGGTGCTCCACACCAGCGAGGGGGACCTGACCGCCGACGCGGTAATCCTGGCCACCGGAGCCTACCCCCGGGAGCTGGGCCTCCCCGGCGAGAGCGAGGTGCGGGGGAGAGGGGTCGCCTACTGCGCCGCCTGCGACGGAATGATGTACCGGGGCAAGGTGGTTGCAGTAAACGGCGGTGGCAACACCGCTGTGGAGGACGCCCTCTACCTGTCCAAGCTGTGCAAGAAGGTCTATCTCATCCACCGGCGGGACAGCCTGCGGGCTTCGGCGGTGTACCACAAGGCCCTGGAGGAGGCCGGGGTGGAAATCCTCTGGAACACCCGTGTGACAGACCTGCGCAAGGAAAAACGCCTGACAGGTATCGAGCTGGAAAATGTGGTCACTGGCGAGAAAAGCGAGCTGGCCTGCGACGGCCTCTTTGTGGCGGTGGGCCGGGTGCCCGATACCGCCCTCTTTGCCGGACAGGTGGAGACCGATCAGGCGGGTTATCTGGTGGCAGACGAGAGCTGCCGCACCAGCGTGCCCGGTGTGTTTGCCGCCGGAGACGTGCGTACCAAGGCTCTGCGGCAGGTCATCACCGCCGCCGCCGACGGCGCCAACGCCGCCCACTGGGCGGAGGACTATCTGCTGAAACGCGTGTAAAGGAGAATCCCATTCCATGAACGGCCTGTTCTGTGTGGCGGTCCACGCCCTGATCTATCTGGATAAGCGGGGATGTCTGCTCTCCAGCGAAGAGCTGGCGGCCAACATCTGCACCAACCCGGCCCGGGTCCGCAAGGTGATGGCCAAGCTGAAAAAGGTGGGGCTGGTGACCACCCGCACCGGCACCGACGGCGGCTATCAGATGGTGGCTGATCCGGAGAAAGTGACCCTGGACACGGTGGCCGACGCCCTGGAGGTGCGGTTCGTAGAGCCCGCCTGGCACAGCGGCGGAGGCGTGGACTGCGGCTGTATGGTGGCCTCGGGTATGGCCGGGGTGATGGACCACCTGTTTGACGATCTGGACCGGCGCTGCAAGGCGCGGCTGGCCCAGCTCCGCCTCTCCGACTTGGAGGGGCAGCTGGAATCCATACAAAAAGGAGAACCCCTATGAATTTGCAGCTTGAGACCGGCGTACCGGTGCTCACCGTCTTTATCCAGGGCCTGCTCAGCTTCTTTTCGCCCTGCGTACTCCCGCTGGTGCCTCTGTATGTGGGTTATTTGGCGGGAGGAGCCCGGACGGTGGACGAGAAAGGCAATATCCGCTATCCCCGTGGCAAGGTGCTGATCAACACCCTGTTCTTTGTGGTGGGTGTCAGCTTCGCCTTCTTTGTGCTGGGGCTGGGCTTTACCGCCGCAGGCCGCTTCTTCAGCGGCAATCAGACCCTCTTTGCCCGCATCAGCGGCATCATTATGATCCTCTTTGGTGTCTATCAGTTCGGCTTCTTCGGCAAGGCCGCCGCGCTGGAGACCGAGCACCGGCTGCCCTTCCGACTGGACAAGTGGGCCATGAACCCCCTGGTGGCCCTGGTGCTGGGCTTCACCTTCAGCTTTGCCTGGACTCCCTGCGTGGGCCCCACTCTGGGCAGCGTGCTGCTGATGGCCTCTTCCGCCGCAAGCGCCGGCAAGGGCTTTTTGCTCATCGCCGTTTACACCGCCGGCTTTGTGATCCCATTCCTGGCGGTGGGCATCTTTACTGGTACGGTGCTCAATTTCTTCAAGACCCATCAGAAGGTGGTCAAGTATACCGGCAAGGTGGGGGCGGCCCTGCTCATCCTCATGGGTATTATGACTTTCACCGGCTTTATGAATGGCATCACTGGCTATCTGTCCGGCATTGGGGGAGGGACCGGCGTAACCGAGACGCCTACCCAGAGCGAAAGCGTCTCTCCCACGCCGGAGGCCACCCAGACCCCGGAGCCTGCAGAGAGCGCCACTCCTGAGCCGTCGGCTGAGCCTACGCCCAAGCCTGAGATTGCCGCCCCCGACTTTACCCTCACCGATCAGTACGGCAACACCCACACTCTGTCCGACTATCAGGGCAAGACGGTGTTTCTCAACTTCTGGGCCACCTGGTGCGGCCCCTGCAAGAGCGAAATGCCAGACATCCAGAAGCTGTATGAGAGTTATGGAGAAAACAGCGAGGATCTGGTGGTGCTGGCGGTGGCCAATCCCGGCGGACAGGACGTGTCTCAGGAGGAGATCGAGCAATTCCTGGAGGACAACGGCTACACCTTCCCGGTGCTTATGGATACCACCGGCATGACCTTGGCCTATTACGGCATTTCCGCCTTTCCCACCACCTTTATGATCGACGTCAACGGCAACGTGTACGGCTATGTGCCGGGAGCCATGACGGCGTCCATCATGGAGTCGGTGGTGCAGCAGACCATGGACAGCGTACAGTAAATAGGGAAGAGCGGCGCTATGCGCCGCTCTTTCTAGTTTTGAGGCGTTGTCATTTCCTCCGCTTTCTGGTATGATAGTAACACTTGCAAAATAAAGGGGTTTTATTGTGTTTGAAGTGATCAAAACCGAGGGCAAGGCCCGCCGGGGCGTCTTTACCTGCGCCCACGGCACGGTACAGACGCCGGTTTTTATGAATGTAGGTACCCAGGGCGCCATCAAGGGGGCTCTGTCTGCCTTTGACCTGAAGGACATCGGCTGCCAGGTGGAGCTGTCCAACACCTATCACCTCCACCTGCGTCCCGGCGACCAGGTGGTGCGCCAGATGGGAGGCCTCCACAAGTTCATGCGGTGGGACGGGCCCATCCTCACCGACTCCGGCGGGTTCCAGGTATTCTCTCTGTCCGGCCTGCGGAAGATCAAGGAGGAGGGGGTCACCTTTGCCTCCCACATCGACGGCCGCCGCATTTTCATGGGCCCTGAGGAGTCCATGCAGATCCAGTCCAACCTGGGCAGCGACATTGCCATGGCCTTCGACGAGTGCGTGGAGAATCCGGCCACCTACGAGTACGCCAAGGCCTCCTGTGAGCGCACCCTGCGCTGGCTCCAGCGGTGCAAGGTAGAACATGACCGGCTCAATGCGCTGCCCGACACGGTGAATCCCCATCAGATGCTCTTCGGCATCAACCAGGGCGCCACCTTCCCCGATCTGCGGGTGTGGCACATGAAGGAGACCGCCAAGATCGACTGCGAGGGTTATGCCATCGGCGGCCTGGCGGTGGGGGAGCCCACCCAGGTGATGTACGACATCATCGACGCGGTGGAGCCCCATATGCCGGCGGACAAGCCCCGATATCTCATGGGCGTGGGCACCCCCTCCAACATCATTGAGGGTGTGGCCCGGGGCGTGGACTTCTTCGACTGCGTCATGCCCGCCCGCAACGCCCGCCACGCCAAACTGTTCACCTGGTCGGGAGCCATGAACATCCGCAACGAGAAGTACAAGACCGATGAGCGGCCCATCGATCCCGACTGCGACTGTCCGGTGTGCCGGAATTTCTCCCGGGCCTATCTGCGCCACCTCTTCGTGGCGGACGAGATGCTGGCCATGCGCCTGGCCGTTATGCATAACCTGTATTTCTATAATAAACTGGCTCAGCGCATCCGGGATGCTCTGGATGCCGGTCAATTCACGGCCTTCCGGGCGGAATATTCCGAGAAGTTGGCCGGACGAATCTAAAACAAATTGTGAATCATGGCGAAAAACACTTGTCAAAACTTGCAAATCGTTTTATAATGTTCCACTGATGACGCATGGCGTCAAAGTTGAAATCGGAGGGGATTGTATTGACAGCACAGATCACCAACGCGATGTTGTCCAGCACCGGCACTGATGCTGGTGGGGCAGGTAGTATGTTGAGCATGATTATCCCGCTGGTACTGCTCATCGCGGTGTTTTATTTCCTGCTGATCCGTCCTGAGAACAAGAAGAAGAAGGCTGCTGCCAAGATGCGTTCCGAGCTGTCCGTGGGTGACCAGATCACCACCATCGGCGGCATCGTAGGTACCATCTGCGCGGTGAAGGAGAACACCATCGTGATCGAGACCAGCTCTGATCGCGTGCGCATGGAGTTCACCAAGTGGGCTGTGTCCACCCGCGGCACTCAGACTACTGAGGAAGGCCCCGGCGAGACCAAGGACGCCAAGGACAAGAAGTAATAAGAAACGCCCTCCCGGCATAGGTTTCATCAGGAACCTGTGGTAAGGGAGGGTGTTTTTATGGGTAAAAAGGAGGAGGACCAGGGCGCCAAGCTGCTGCGCTGCGCGCTGGGTATCCTGCTGGGCGGGCTGCTGGCCCTGGGCGTGTGTATGCTGTTCCTGCTGGGAGCGTCGGCTGCCATCTCCGGCGGTCTGCTGGACATGGACCTGACGTATCAGATCACCATCGTGGGGTGTGTGCTGGGCGGTTTCTGCGGCGCCCTGCTGGCGGTGAGCCGCTGCGGCGGGGGATTGGCCGCCGGACTGCTCACCGGAGGGGTGCTCTTTCTGCTGGTGCTCACCCTGGGAGCCCTGTGCTTCCGGGATGTATCTCTGGAGTCGGGGGGCATCGGCCTGCTGTGCGGGTCCCTGTGCGGCGGGGCCGCTGCTGGTCTGCTGGGGAGCGGCAATCGAGGGAGCAAGCGGAAAAAACGCAGAAAGCGTTGAAATTGGAAAGACCCTATGGTATAATGATCTAAAGTCTCTATTTGGGAGGGAAATCAGAATGAAGCATATCAAGACGCTCAACGGCGCTACTCTGAAGAAGAGCGCCGCCCACGGCGGCTGCGGCGAGTGCCAGACCTCCTGCCAGTCCGCCTGTAAGACCTCTTGCACCGTGGCCAACCAGAAGTGCGAGAACCGGTAACAAACAACAGGGCAAGGGTGGGCGTGTAGGCCCACCCTTTTCCATGCCCTGAGGAAGGAACAAAAATTTATGGTACATACCTTTCAGTGTCTCGGCGTACGCATCGCCGTTGACGTGAACAGCGGCGCCGTCCATGTGCTGGACGAGCTGACCCACGACCTGCTCACCGCTCTGGCGGAGCGGGAGGAGAACGGGGAGAGCCTGGATGGGGCCCTGCCCGAGGCTTTGGCCGCTGCCCTGCCTCAGTATGATCCCGCCGCCCTGGCCGAGGCCTGGGAGGAGCTGCGGGAGCTGAAAAAGGAGGGCCTGCTCTTCGAGGCCGACGACTACATCGATCGGGACAAGGCCGCCTCCATGCAGCAGCAGGCCCTGGTGAAGGCCCTGTGCCTCCACGTCTCCCACGACTGCAACCTGCGGTGCAAGTACTGCTTCGCCTCCACCGGCGACTTCGGTACCGGCAAGCGCATGACCATGGACATCGAAACCGCCAAAAAGGCCATCGATTTCGTCATTGCCAAGTCGGGCAACCGCCGCAACATTGAGGTGGACTTCTTCGGCGGCGAGCCCCTCATGGCCATGGATACTGTCAAGGCCACCGTGGAATATGCCCGCTCCATCGAGCAGGAGCATGGCAAGTGCTTCCGCTTTACCATTACAACCAATGGCGTACTGCTGAACGACGAGAACATCGAGTACATCAACCGGGAGATGTCCAACGCGGTGCTGTCCCTGGACGGCCGCAAGGAGGTCAACGACGATCTGCGGCCCACCATCAACGGCAAGGGCTCCTATGATGTCATCGTGCCCAAGTTCAAGAAGCTCATCGCCGGACGGGGCACCAAGGACTACTATCTGCGGGGCACCTTCACCCGGTTCCACAAGGACTTCGCCGAGGACGTGAAGGAGCTGGCCGCCATCGGCAAGAACGTGTCCGTGGAGCCGGTGGTAGGGAAGGAGACCGACCCCTACGCCATTCAGGAGTCCGATCTGCCTGAGCTGAAGGCGGAGTATGAGAAGCTGGCTGAGTATCTGAAGGACCACCGGGAGACCAACTTCTTCCACTTCAACGTGGACCTTCAGCAGGGCCCCTGCGTCATCAAGCGGCTGCGGGGCTGCGGCGCCGGCTGCGAGTATGTGGCCATCACCCCTGACGGCGACATCTACCCCTGTCATCAGTTCGTGGGCAACGAGGACTACAAGCTGGGCAGCGTGAAGGACGGCACTTTCGACAACAGCCTGTCCAGCCGGTTTGCCGGTCTTAACGTCTACACCCGGGAGGAGTGCGCCCACTGCTGGGCCCGGTTCTATTGCTCCGGCGGCTGCTCTGCCTCCAACCTGCTTGTCGGCGGCGACATAAAGCATCCCCACAAGGTGGGCTGTGAGCTGGAGCGCAAGCGTCTGGAGTGCGCCATCGCCCTCAAGGCCATCGATGCCGGTATGGCCGATTAAGGGGTATACAAAACGTAATTATACTATCTGTAATCGATGTAATCAGCGCAAAAAGCCCTGCTGTTCAAGGCGGAAACTCTTGAGTGGCAGGGCTTTTCTCTGTTTTACCGGGATGAGTGCCAATCGAGAGCAACCCCTGGCCGATAGACCGTTCCGCACAGGGGAGGGGCTGACAAAACGAGGCGACAAGGGATTTTACTTGTCGTAAAAAAAGCTCATTTTCCTAGAAAAATCAGGGGGAGAAGGGGCCGTTGTCGGGCTCTGCCGTGCTGACTGGTACGTCGGTAGACATAATAAACTTTACATAAGTATTCGGCATAATCGACAAAAATGACTTTTTTTCTTGCCGCACCTTGCACGATGCTCCGTGTTAAGCTATGATTATACCAAGAAATAAACAGGCAGGTCTGATTTACCAGTCTGGCGCATAGGCTTCTGTTGGGAGGTGAAGCCTTTGCGCAGGACCATTGTGGCCGCCTGGAATGTGCCCAGGGACGGGATCGTCCCGGCACTGATCATCCTGTCGGCCTGCTTTTTGGCCGGTGGGCTGACAGGCTGTCTGTTGGCCGCCCAGGTGGGCGGCGCTGGTGAAGCCAGCCTGAATCAGTATCTGGAGGCCTTTCTGCTGGCCGCACAGGAGGGTGCCGTAGATGTTCCCGCGCTGTGGGCTCAGATTTGGGACACGCTGCGCTGGCCCCTCTTCGCCCTGCTACTGGGATTCACTGCGCTGGGTGTGCTGGGCCTGCCGGTGCTCTTCGCCCTGCGGGGATTTTTGCTGGCCTTTTCCATCGCCTCCTTTGTGCGGGCCTTCGGCGGCGCCGGCTGGCTGCTGGCCAGCCTGGTGTTTGGCGTCGGCGGGGTGCTGTCTCTGCCTGCTCTCTTCGTGCTGGGGGTACAGAGTATCCTGTCCGCCCGCGCCCTGGCCGCCCGGGTCCGGGGAGAGGGAAAGGGCAGGGTTCTGTGGGGCCGGGACTGTCTGGTCCGATGTGCGCTGTGTCTCGGCGCTGTTTGTGTGTGTATTCTGCTGGAGCGGACTGTGGTGCCCGCTCTGCTTTCCGGCGCGGCAGGCGCTCTTTTGAACCGATAGAGAGAAACAGGAAGGTGTTGGATGGATGGAATATCTCAGTGGATACGAACGATTTCTGACCGAAGAAAAAAAGGCGTCCCCCAATACGCTGAGTTCCTATCTGCGTGATGTGCGCCAATACCTGGACTGGCTGGGGGAGGAGGGGATCTCTCCCACCCAGGCCCTCCACGCCGATGTGGAGGCCTATACCCGCAGCATGACTGCACGGGGCAAGTCTGCTGCCACCGTGACCCGGAGCCAGGCCTCCCTCAAGTCCTTCTATTCCTGGATGATGGAGATCGGCCAGATCGGCGAAAACCCCGCCCGGGGTCTGTCCCAGACCAAGGTAGAGCGCAAGCTGCCCCACATCCTTACCTCCCGGGAAGTAGAGCTCTTTCTGGAGCAGCCGGACCCATCCGACGCCAAGGGCTGCCGGGACAAGGCCATGCTGGAGCTGCTCTACGCCACCGGCATCCGGGTCAGCGAGCTCATCGGCCTGAATCTGGACAACATCAACCTGTCTGCCGGGTTCATCCGGTGCGCCAACCGGGGGAAAGAGCGGATCATCCCCCTGTACCAGGCGGCGGTGCGGGCCCTGCAGAACTATCTGGACCGGGTCCGGCCCCAGATGGTGGAGCACCCCGACGAGAAGGCCCTCTTCGTCAACATGAGCGGGGAGCGGATGAGCCGCCAGGGGTTCTGGAAGATCATCAAGCACTATCAGGAGAAGGCGGGCATTCAGAAGGACATCACCCCCCATACCCTCCGCCACTCCTTTGCCGCCCATCTGCTGGAAAACGGCGCCGACCTCCACTCCATTCAGGAGATGCTGGGCCACGCCGATATCTCCTCCACCCAGATCTACACCCAGGTGGTGAGCCAGAAGCTGAAGGACGTGTACAACAAAGCCCATCCAAGAGCGTAAACAGCCAGGGCCTGTTGCAAAATGTGCAGCTCGTACAAAGACCCGTCATTCCGAGAAAAACGGCCGCCCACCGGGCGGCCGTTTTTCGTGGGAATCCGTCCCTTT